>DASQNC010000022.1 GCA_035645145.1 Azospirillaceae bacterium
GGCTGGTCGGTGCTGTTCTTCGGCCTGCGTCAGCCGGCCTCGGCATTGGCCGCGATCGTGTTTCTTCTGGTGCTGATCCTTGCGACGATGGCCGCGTTCCACCGCAACCGGCCGGTTGCGGCGTGGCTTATGCTCCCATACCTGGCGTGGGTGGCCTTTGCCCTGGTCCTGAACGCCGCGATCGTCTGGATGAACTGACCGCGCAGGAATAGCCGCGGGATGCGATTGTCTTGGCTCATTAAAGGTTAGCCCTTAGGTTGGGGGGCGCTCTTGGTCTCCTGGAACGGGTATCGACATGGCCATGTGGGAAGGGCGGGAAACGGGTTTGCTTCAAAAACTTGTGCATGAGGCAAAGGGGGTGGTCTCCCGCGCCCGGACCGACCGTCGTCATCTGGCACGCGACTTCAGCCGCCTCGCCCTCGGCGATTACCGGTCACGCGAACGGTTCGCGGCCATGATTGCGAGGACGAGACCGAAGACACCGGATTTCCGTCCCTCGGATGAGGCTCGTGCTCTTGCGGCGCAACTTCTGACAGATGGATACACTGCGCCCTTGAACCTGCTGACCCCGGCGCAGGCAGCCGAGATCCGCGAATATTTCATCGGCAAACCTTATTACGATCCGTTCAGGGCCCATCTCGGTAATTTCCGATACCCCGAGGCGCCATCTCCGGACAGTAATCAAGCTTATTACAGTATTCCGGACACCATCTCTGCTCCATATTTGTTGGAAATTGCAAATCACCCGGTGATCTTGCAGGCGGCCGAGTTGATACTCGGTTGCAAACCGACAATCGACAACATGGCGTGTTGGTGGTATTTTGCCGAGAGGTCCCAAGAAAAGGGGTTTCAGAGATTTCATCGTGACATGGATACGCCGCGGTTCTTCAAGCTTTTTATTTATCTGACGGACACGGACGAACGCTCCGGGGCGCAGGTTTACGTCAAGGGATCGCAGCGATCGCGGCGCTTGAACGTCAGCCGGTACATCAATGACGACGAGGTCTCAAACGCGTTTGGCGACGATAAGGTTGTCCGGATCGGCGGGCCGGCCGGCACGTGTTTCCTGGGCGACGTCTACGGAATCCACAAGGGCGGTCTGCCGATCGATAGGCCGCGCCTGATGTTCGCCGTCCAATATAATCTCTGGCCATCGCCATTCGCTCCGCGCAAGCCGCTGGGGCCCCGACCCCACAGGGATCTCGATCCCTACATGTACCGCGCCTACTTCAAGGACTGACGCGGCTCCCGGCCGGCCCGGGCGGCAGGATCCGGTCCGAGGCCCATGCCCCGCCGGGGTCGCGCACCCGCGCGCATCCGCTTGGCCACGGCCATCGGTGCGGCAAGGTGGCGGCGGTGCGAACGCATGTTCGGCGCGCTTGTTCGAACAGGTGACGTCGGCGTGCGGTCGGTCACGCGCCTGCGCGCGGGAGACGGACGGAGGGATCCGTCCGTCTCCGCCCCTGAGGGGACCTCACATCGGAGGATCGCATGACAGCTCCAAAATCGCCTGCACGCCGTGCCGCGGCCATCGCCGCCGTGGCGCTGTGCCTCGGCACCACCGGTTGGGCGCCGACCCTGGCGCAGCAACTGGCCCCGACGCAGGGCCAGGGAACTCCTTCCAGCTTCTCGCAATTGGCGCAGGCGAAGCTTCCTGCGGTGGTGACGATCACGGCCAGCAGTGCCGGACCGCGCGCCCTGGCCCCAGGCGGTGGCCCTGGGCCGGAGAGTGAGCCCGGCCCGCGTTCGCCGTTCCCGCCGGGCTCGCCCTTCAACGACTTCTTCGAGGATTTCTTCGGACGCAGGGGTGGTCCAGGCGGACCGCCGCCGGGTGGCCCCGGAGCACCCGGCGGGCCGGGCGGTCCTGGCGGCCGCGGGGGTGTGTCGCTGGGATCCGGCTTCGTGGTCGATCCGGCGGGCTACATCGTCACCAACAACCACGTCGTCGAGGGCGCCTCGGAGATTCGGGTCACGCTGCACGACGAGCGCGAGTTCCCGGCCCGGCTGGTGGGCACCGACCCGGCCACCGATCTCGCGCTCCTGAAGATCGAGGCGCAGGGCCTGCCCACCCTGGACTGGGGCAACTCCGACCAGGCGCAGATCGGCGACTGGGTGATGGCCATCGGCAACCCGTTCGGGCTCGGCGGCACGGTGACCGTCGGCATCATCTCGGCCCGCGCGCGGGAGATCGGGGCCGGGCCGTACGATGCCTTCATCCAGACCGACGCGGCCATCAACTCGGGCAACTCCGGCGGGCCGCTGATCGCGTTGGACGGGCGGGTGATCGGGGTGAATACGGCGATCTTCTCACGCACCGGCGGCAACATCGGCATCGGCTTCGCGGTCCCGGCCTCCATCGCGCAGCCGGTGATCGCGCAACTGCGCGAGAACGGGGCGGTGACCCGGGGCTTTCTGGGCGTGAGCATCCAGCCGGTGACGCCGGACATCGCCGAGGCGTTGGGGCTGAAGGAGCGCCGGGGCGCGCTGGTGGCCAGCGTGCAGCCGAACGGGCCGGCGGCCGGGGCGGGCATCCAGCCCGGCGACGTGATCACGTCGTTCAACGGGCAGCCCGTCAATGCCCCGCGCGAGCTGTCGCGTGCGGTCGCGCAGACGGGAGTCGGCTCCACCGCCACCGTCGAGCTGCTGCGCAACGGACGGGCGCAAACCGTCCAGGTTCAGGTGGCAAAGCTCGAGCCGCAGCAAACCCGGACCGCCGCGGCGGCACCGTCGCAGCAGCCCGGGAACCTGGGCATGACGCTGGCGCCGGTCAGCCCGGCCAACCGCGAACGGTTCCAGATCCCGCCGAACGTCGAAGGGGTGGTGGTGATGAGCATCGCTCCCGGCAGCCCGGCCGCCGAGCGCGGGCTTCAGCCCGGCGACGTCATCAAGCGGGTCGGCCAGCAGCCGGTGGACGATCCCCAGGATGTCGCCGATGCCGTACGCCAGGCGCGCGAGGAGCGGCGGGACTCCGTCCTGGTCCTGGTCCAGCGTCGGGACAGTGCGTTGTTCGTGCCGCTTCCGGTGGCGGGGCGGCAGGGCTGATCCGCGCCCGATCGTGAATGGCGGGGGCGCCCACGCCCCCGCCATCCCGCACCTCAGGTTGGAAGCCGCAGATTGCCGGCTTCGTCGAAGGGGAAGAACGGATTCCAAGCCACTTCCCTCACGTGGCCGTCGGGGTCGGCGAAATAGCCGCTGTGGCCGCCCCAGAACGCGTCCTGGGCCGGTTTCAGCAGCCGGCCGCCCGCGGCCACGGCGTCCGCCAACACCTGTGCGACCTCGGCGCGGGTTCGCACATTGTGGGCCAGGGCGATCCCGGTGAATGCCCCGGCGGGAGCCGGGGTGTTCGGCACCTGCGCATCCGCCGCCAGTGCGGAACGGCCGTAGAGGGAGAGGACGACGCCGCCCGCCTGGAAGAATGCCACCGAGTCTGTGGAGGCCGGCGCCTCCCGCCACCCAAGCCGGTCATAAAACGTCCGGCTGCGGGCCAGATCGGTGACGCCCAGGGTGACCAGACTCAACCTTTGTTCCATGGCTCGTCCTTCCGGCCTGTGGCGCGCCGGTTCAGGAATTCTCACCCATGCGGCGCGATGATTTGCATTTTCCCGGCCCGACGCCGGTGGCACAAGCCGTTGGGAGCGTCCCGGTCCTCCATGCGGGCCGGTGCGGCGCCTGGGCGGCAGGGGCGGCGCGTTGGCGCCGGGCTGCCGCGGCCCTCACCGGTGGTGGTTGGGCCCTGATGCGGCTTCAAAGGCCGCCATCCGAAATCCGTGCTTTATGCCGCCCCCGACTTGGCTTATCCAAAAGGGGTAGACCTTGCCTCGGAGACGCCCCATGCGGTCCCGCGCGGCCCTGCTCCTGTCCTGCTGCACGCTGCTGGCGGGGTGTCTGACCTTCGGCCCGCAGGCCGCGCAACCGGTCGAGGTCGTGACCGGCGGTGTGGAGGGGGCGAATTGCGTTCTGCAGACATCTGCCGGCCGCAGCCAGATCACCACGCCCGGGGTGGCCGCAGTGCCTGTCAGCCGGGGCGAGCTGAAGGTCACGTGCCGCAAGGACGGCTTCCACGAAGAAGCGATCACGGTCGCAAACCTCTGGGGCAAGGGGGCACCGCCCCGGGCCGACGAACCGAGCCTGGCCCGGCCGAACCTCGAGCCGCCGACTCCCGTGTACGGCTATCCGGACCGGATCGAGATCGCGCTCCGTCCCCTGCCGCCGGAGGCCAAAAAGCCCGCGGGCTCCGGCTTCTGGGGCATTTTCGGTGCCGGTGATACGCCAAAGCCGGCCACGGTGCCGGCGGCATCGGGGGCGCGGACCAGTAAGATCGAAGTGATCCCGACCCAGCCCAAGGCGCCACCCCGTCCGGCGGCGCCGGCCGCATCCGCTTCTGCCCCCACTGCCGGTGCAGGCGATGCGCCGGCGGCGAAGACGGGGGGGGCGCCGGGTGCCTCCTCAGGTTCCCCGACAACCTCCGCGACCAAGCCGCCGCTCAAGCTGTCGTCGGCCCCGGCCACCTCGGCGCCCAAGGCATCCGCCCCGCCTGCCGCAAAGGCCGCGGCCGTGCAGAAGCCGAAGCCCAAGGCCCCGGCTGCGAAATCCGGCCCTGTGGGCACTCCGGCACCCGCCGCCCAACCAGCCGCTATACCGCCAGCCGCTGCACCGACGTCGGCGACGCCCACCACCTGACATCGCCCGAGGGGCGGGGCGGCCCGCAATCAGGCCAGCCAGCCCCCGTCGATGACGAGCGCCTGCCCGGTCAGGTTGCCGGCCTCGGGCCCCGCCAGATAGGCGACCGCGGCGGCGATCTCCTCGGGCGTGGTGAACCGGCCGGTCGGCGTTCCCGCGGCGGCGTCCGCGGCGGTCAATCCCAGTTCCGCCAGCCGTCCGGCCGCCATCTCGGTGTCGACCCAGCCGGGGCAGACCGCATTGACGGTGATCCGCCGCGGGGCCAGCGCGTGCGCCAGCGCACGGGTCAGGCCGATCAGCCCGTGCTTGGCGGCGACATAGGCCGGCTGGTCCGGCACGCCCTTCAGACCGAGGACGGACGAGACGTTCACGATCCGCCCGGTTCCGTCCGGCATCAGCGGGATTGCGGCCTTGGCGCACCGGTAGGCGCCGTCCAGGTTGGTTGCCATGATGCGCCGCCACATCTCTTCGCCCGGGTCGTCCAGGCGATCCGACCCGGCGACGCCGGCATTGTTCACCAGAACATCCACGCGCCCGTGCGTTGCGGCGACCGTTTCGAACAGGGCGCGTACGGCGGCGGGATCGGCCACGTCGCACGCGGCGAAGGCGGCGTCCGCGGGAAGAGGGGCGGCCGGCGGGCGCCGAGCGGCCGCAACCACATGGTGGCCCATTCCGGCGAGCCGCGTGGCAATCGCCAGGCCGATGCCGCGCGTCCCGCCGGTGACCACGGCAACCGGTTGGTTCCTTGCCGGTCCCGTCATTGGGCTGTCGTCCCGCCGTCCACGGGGATCACCGCGCCGGTCACGAAGGACGCGGCGTCCGACACCAGGAAGGCAATGACGGCGGCGATTTCGGACGGGGCTGCGAAACGGCCCAAGGGAACGGCGGCGGTGTAGGCGTCGATCGACGATCCCGGGTGCTTGTCCGGGTAGCGGGCCGCCAATTGGCCGATCACGTCCCGCAGCATGGGGGTGTCGGTGCTGCCCGGCGCCACCGCGTTGAAGCGGATGTTGTGGGGGGCCCAGTCCAGGGCCGCGCTTTTCATCAATTGGGCGATGGCCGCCTTGCTGGCGCCGTACGCCGCGCTGGCCGGCTTGCCGATGAACGCCTGGTCGCTGGCCACACTGACGACCGACCCGCCGCCGCGCGCCACCATGTGCGGCAACACCGCCTGGATCAGGGCGAAGGGGGCCATGAAGTTGATGCGGAAGATGCGCTCCGCCTCGGCCAGCGGGGTGTCGAGGATGGTGCCCAGCATGGTGGCGCCGGCATTGTTCACCAGTGCGGCCGGCGGCCCGTGCCGTTCGACGATGCGGGCAACCACCCCCGGGATCGCGTCCAGGTCGGCCAGATCGGTTTCCGGCAGGTCGATCCCGGCGACCGTCATTCCCTGTGCCCCAAGCGCGGCCGCGACCGCTTGGCCGATGCCGCTCTTGTGGCCTGTTACGATCGCCAGCCTGTTGCCGCCCGCTCCCGCCCCGGTTTGCCCGGCCATTACCTGCCTCCCCACCCGTCGATCCGGCTTCCTGCCCATACCGTTGCGGAAGCGCGCGGTCCAGCCGGATCGAGGAGGGGAGACCGGTGTGCGGGGACCTACACCTGCGGCAGCACCAGCACCTTGCCCAGTTGACCGCCGGCCTCGACCGCATCGTGGGCCCGCCAGGCTTCGGCCAGGGGGAACGTCTGGCCGGTCGGGCAGGACAGCCAGCCTTCCCGGAACGCCTGGGTGATGGCCTGCGCCGCTTCCTCGTGGGCCTGCTTGGACATCATGTAGACCAGGACGACGCGAATCGTGGCGTCCAGGACGAGCAGCGACAGGAACGGCACCTTCGGTTCCGGTTCCGCGTCCGAGGAATAGGTGGCGATGACGCCATTGGGCCGCAGCACCTGCAAGGAAACCGGCAGGTTCGAGCCGAAATTGACGTCGACGATCCGGTCGACCCCACGGCCCTGCGGCGCCCCCGTGGCCTCCGCGATGCGCGCAACCACGTCCTCGCGGTGGCGGTCGATCACCACATCCGCACCGGCCGAGCGAGCGCTGTCCGCCTGTTCGGGGCTGCCAACCGTGGTGATGACACGGGCGCCGCCGTGCTTGGCGAACTGGATCGCAAAGCGTCCCACCGACCCCGCGCCCCCGGTGACCAGGACCGTCTTGCCGTCGACCGATCCGTCGGCGAACACGCAGCGGTGGGCGGTCATGGCCGCAATGCCCATCATGGCCCCGGCTTCGAACGGGACCCCGTCGGGCAGCGGAACGGCGTTCGCATCCGGTACGACGGTGAATTCGGCGCAGGTGCCGAAGGGACGGTTCCACTGCGCCTCGTAGATCCAGACGCGCTGGCCGATGCGGCCGCGGTCCACGCCGGGGCCGACATCCTCGATCACGCCGGCGCCGTCCTGGTGGGGGACGATCCGCGGGTACGGCATGTCCTTCGAGCGCAGGCCGGCACGGCCCTTGGTGTCGGTCGGGTTCACCGCCGACGCGTGGACGCGCACCAGCACCTCGCCGGGACCGGGGGTCGGAGTCGGCATCTCCCCGACCACCAGCACCTCGCGGGCCGGGCCCTTACGCTCGTACCAGACTGCCTTCATCGTCCTGTCTCCAACCTTGCTTCCCGGAAGCACATTCAAAACCGGTCAAGCGGCACCCGGCTTTGAAGCCCGGTGCCGCTTGCCGGGACCGTAGTCCCTATGGTTTGGAAACCGCAAGTATGCTCAATTCTGTTATGTAGTATCGGGGATGTGATGTAGTATCGAAAGTGTAACTATTGGGTCCGGACCCGGAACGCACATGACATGGCATACCTGCGGCGTGGCGACCACGGTCGAGGCCATCGGCGGTCGCTGGAAATCCGTGGTCCTGTATTTCCTGCTGTCCGGCAGCAAGCGGTTCGGTGAACTGCGCCGCTTGCTGCCCGGCGTGTCCCCGCGGATGCTGACGCTGCAACTCCGTGAATTGGAACGCGACGGCCTCGTCAGCCGCCATGTGTACGCCGAGGTGCCGCCGCGGGTGGACTATGCCCTGACCCCGCTGGGGGAAAGTCTGCGGCCCGTTCTGATGGCCATGAGGGCCTGGGGCGACACCTATTCGGCACAGCGGACCAGCGCAGCCGACGCACTGCCGGTCCAGGTCGTGGCGGCAAGTCACAGCGCGGCGTAGGGCACGGCCCGATCCTTGGGATCGGGTGGTCGTGCTCTCCCTGCTCCGGCTGGCAACCCAACCGTTTGCGCGTCTCAGGCTGCCGCCAGGGCGAAATCCATTGCCGCCTCGGCGTGGATGCGTGTCGTGTCGAAGACAGGCAGGTCGGTGTCGTCCTGGCCGATCAGCATCGTGATCTCGGTGCAGCCCAGGATGACGCCGTCCGCGCCGGCGGTGCGCAGGCGGTCCACCACCCGCAGATAGGCGGCCTTGGCCTCCGGCCGCACCGTCCCGCGGCACAGCTCGTCGTAGATGATACGGTGCACCTCGACCCGGTCGGCCTCGTCCGGCACCAGCACGTCGAGGCCGTGGCGGGTACGTAGCCGCTCCCGGTAGAATGGCTGTTCCATGGTGAAGCGGGTCGCCAACAACGCCGGCCGGCGCGAGCCGGTCCGCCGGATCGCGGCCGCGGTGGCGTCGGCGATGTGCAGGATCGGCACCGCCGCGGCCGCCTGCACCTCCTCCGCCAGCATGTGCATGGTGTTGGTGCAGATCACCAGTGCTTCCGCCCCGGCACCTTCCAGCCGCCGCGCGGCATCCGCCAACAGTGCCGCGGCCCCCGTCCAGTCACCGGCATGCTGGCGGGCCGCCACCTCGTCGAAGTCGAACGACCACAGCAGCAACCGTGCGGAGTGCAGACCGCCCAAGCGATCCCGGGCGATCTCGTTGAGGTGGCGGTAGTAGATCGCGGTGCTTTCCCAGCTCATCCCGCCGATCAGGCCCAGCGTTCTCATTGTACCCGTGCCGGAGTGGAGGCTACCGCAACGCCGCGCAGGCGCGCTGGATGCGGACGCACGCGTTCTCCAGCACCTCCGCCGAGGTGGCATAGGAAATGCGGAAGAACGGGCTCATCCCGAACGCCGCTCCCTGGACCACCGCCACCCCTTCGCTTTCCAGAAGGTAGGTGACGAAATCCTCGTCGGTCTCAATGCGCTTGCCGCCGGGCGTCGTTTTGCCGATCAGACCGGCGCAACTGGGATAGACGTAGAAGGCCCCCTCCGGCCGGTGGCAGTGCAGTCCGGCCGCCTGGTTCAGCATCGACACCACGAGATCGCGGCGCTGCTTGAAGGCGGCCGCGCGCTCCTTGATGAAATCCTGGGGACCGTTCAGGGCTTCCACCGCCGCAGCCTGCGAGACCGACGAGGGATTGCTCGTGATCTGGCTCTGCATGCCGCCCATGGCCTTGATCAGATCCTTCGGTCCGCCGGCGTAGCCGATGCGCCAGCCGGTCATGGCATAGGCCTTGGACACGCCGTTGACGGTCAGCGTGCGCGAAAGCAACTGCGGCTCGACCTGGGCGATGGTGGTGAATTCAAAGCCGTCGTAGTTCAGGTGCTCGTACATGTCGTCGGTCAGCACCCAGACGTGCGGATGGCGGAGCAGGACCTCCGCCAGGGCCTTCAGCTCGGTGCGGGTATAGGCCGCCCCGGTCGGGTTGTTGGGGCTGTTCAGCACCAGCCATTTGGTACGCGGCGTGATCGCGCGGTCGAGATCCTCGGGCTGCAGCTTGAAGCCCTTTTCCGCGGGGCCGGTCACGAACACCGGGGTGCCTTCGGCCAGCACCGCCATGTCGGGATAGCTGACCCAATAGGGGGCGGGCACGATCACTTCGTCCCCCGGATTCAGCGTCGCCATGAAGGCGTTGTAGATCACCTGCTTGCCGCCGTTGGCCACGGTGATCTGGTCGACCGCATAGTCCAGGCCGTTCTCGCGCAGGAACTTGGCGCGGATGGCGGCTTTCAGCTCGGGCGTGCCGTCCACATTGGTGTACTTGGTCTGGCCCTCGCGGATGGCCCGGTAGGCGGCTTCCTTGATGTTGTCCGGCGTGTCGAAGTCCGGCTCGCCCGCGCCCAGGCCGATCACGTCCTTGCCCGCCGCCTTCAGGTCGCGCGCCTTTTGCGTGACCGCGATGGTGGGCGACGGCTTGATGCGCGACAGGCGGCTGGCGAGAATCGGCATGTCCTGGGAATCCCGGAAATTTTGCAAGGGGGCAAGCGGGGCGACACCTTAGTGGGCCTGGTCCGGAGCGGCAAGGCGCTGACGCGCCTCGACAATCATCGCACAACGATGTAAGCCCAAAGGCGCATGTCTGAGCTGATTGCGGTCCTGGCACCGCTGCGTGCGGTCCCACTGGAATTGTGGCTGATCGCCGCCACCCTTTCGCTTGTGCTGGGCATCCTGGTCTACGAGCTGCGCCGAACCCGTGCGCGCCGTAGGAACGCAGGTCCGTCCGGCAATGCCGAACTGGAGGCCCTGAGGCGCTTCCTTTCCACCAGCCGGTTTCCCTATCTCGACAGCATTCCCCTGGTGGGGCGCGAGGTCCGCAACGTCGTCATGGTGGATCTGGTGGCCAAGCTGCCGGCATCCATCGCCATCATCCTGCTGGGGCCCCAGGGTGCCGAGGGGCGCATCACGGTGCGGGAAGGCGGCGCGATCTGGGAACTGAAGTCGGGCGGCAAGCCGATCTTCATCGCGAACCCGTCGCTGCAATTGACGCCGGTGGTGCGGGCGTTCCGGAAGCGCTTTCCGCTGGTGCGCGTGCGCGGCTTCCTGGTGATGCCCGACGGATGCGAGCTGCCTCCCTCGTCGCCCAAAAACATCACCACCGTGAGCAAGCTCTGCAAGACGCTGGAGCAGATGCGGGAACAGGACGGTGTGGACTCGGCTGCGACCGAGCACGCGTGGACCAAGATCACCGATTGGTCGCGGGACATGCGTGCCAGGGCGTCGGCGGCGCGGTACGGGGCCGCTGTGTAGGGCCCGGCCGCGGGAGGGCACCCGCGCCTGCCCGAAATCGCACGGCGGGCCCCCTGGAACGGGACGCGAACGCGGGCTACCTTCTGGCCATGACCGCGCAAATCCCCGCCACCGTCCCTCATCTTGCCACCCCGTTGAAGCACGAACGCAAGCTCGAGGCGGGCCGGCGGTTCGAGCTGAAATCCCCGTTCCAGCCGGCCGGCGACCAGCCGAAGGCCATCGCGGAGCTGGCCGCCGGGCTGCGCAACAATGAACGCGACCAGGTGCTGCTGGGGGTCACCGGGTCGGGCAAGACCTTCACCATGGCGCATGTCATCCAGGAGCTGCAGCGGCCGGCGCTGATCCTGGCGCCCAACAAGACGCTGGCGGCGCAGCTCTATGGGGAGTTCAAGCAGTTTTTTCCCGAAAACGCGGTCGAGTATTTCGTTTCGTATTACGATTACTACCAGCCCGAGGCCTACGTCCCACGTACCGACACATACATTGAGAAGGAAAGCTCCATCAACGAGCAGATCGACCGGATGCGCCATTCGGCGACCCGGGCGCTGCTGGAGCGTGACGACGTCATCATCGTCGCCTCGGTGTCGTGCATCTACGGTATCGGGTCGGTCGAACTCTACTCCGAGATGACGCTGACGCTGGAGGCCGGGCGCGCCTATCCGCGCCAGCATCTCCTGGGGCGGTTGGTGGAGCTCCAGTACAAGCGCAACGACGCCGGCTTCCAGCGCGGCACCTTCCGGGTGCGTGGCGACACCATCGAACTGTTCCCCGCCCACTTGGAGGACCGGGCCTGGCGCCTGTCCCTGTTCGGCGACGAGCTGGAGTCGATCCACGAGATCGACCCGCTGACCGGCGAGAAGGTCGCCTCGCTGGAGGCGGTGCGCCTGTACGCCAACAGCCACTACGTCACCCCGAAGCCCACGCTCCATCAGGCCGTCAAGCAGATCCAGCACGACCTGAAGCTCCGGCTGGAGGAGTTCCACGCGCAAGGAAAACTCCTGGAAGCGCAGCGGTTGGAGCAACGCACCCAATTCGACATCGAGATGATGCTGGCGACCGGAAGCTGCGCCGGCATCGAGAACTACAGCCGCTATCTGACCGGCCGCGCGCCGGGCGAACCGCCGCCGACCCTGTTCGAATACCTGCCGTCGAACGCGCTTCTGTTTGTGGACGAAAGCCATGTGATGGTGCCGCAGATCGGCGGCATGTACCGCGGCGACTACATGCGCAAGTCCACGCTGGCGGACTTCGGGTTCCGGCTGCCGAGCTGCATCGACAACCGGCCGCTGAAGTTCGAGGAGTGGGACGCCATGCGGCCGCCCTCGGTGTTCGTCTCGGCCACGCCGGGCGCGTGGGAGATGGAGTGCACCGGCGGTGTCTTCGCCGAGCAGGTGGTCCGTCCCACCGGCCTGATCGACCCGGAAGTCATCGTTCGCCCGACCGAGACGCAGGTGGACGACCTGATCGCCGAGTGCAAGGACGTGGTCGCCAAAGGCCTGCGCGTCCTGTGCACGACGCTGACCAAGAAAATGGCCGAGGCGCTGACCGAATACCTGATCGAGGCCGGCCTCAAGGTCCGGTACATCCATTCCGACGTGGAGACGCTGGAGCGGATCGAGATCATCCGGGACCTGCGGCTCGGCGTCTTCGACGTGCTGGTGGGCATCAACCTGCTGCGCGAGGGGCTGGACATTCCCGAATGCGGGCTGGTTGCCATCCTTGATGCCGACAAGGAAGGCTATCTGCGATCGCGCACGTCTCTGATCCAGACCATCGGCCGCGCCGCCCGAAACCTGGAAGGGCGGGCGATCCTGTATGCCGACAGGATCACCGACAGTATGCAGTACGCCATCGACGAGACGAACCGCCGGCGCGAAAAGCAGATGGCCTACAACAAAGCCCACGGCATCACGCCGGAAAGCGTCAAGAAGGCGATCGGCGATGTGTTGGCCAGCGTCTACGAGCGCGCCGACCGGGTCGAAGTGGACACCGGCCTGACCGGGGCGCAGACCCTGGCCGGCAGCAATCTCAAGGCCGTCCTGGCCGACATCGAGAAGAAGATGCGCGAGGCCGCGGCCAACCTGGAATTCGAGGAGGCCGCCCGCTACCGCGACGAGTTGCGGCGCCTGGAGGCCATGGACCTCGGACTTACCCCCGGACCGGCCGCCAATTCGATCGGGATCGGCACCGGCCAGTTGGGCCGCGGTCGCCCGCAGGCAGGATCGGACGACGGCCGCAACAGCCGTGCCACCCGCGCGGGCGCCCGCGACGGCCGCGGCCGTCCGGATGGCGCCGGAACCCGTACCGGCAATGCCCGGCCGACCGACGATGGCGGGGTGGACATCGGCGGCGTGCAGTTTGGCGGCACGAAGACCCGCAAGGCGGGACCCGGGCGCAGGCGCTGACTCTCGCCGGTGGAACGCCAAGTCCCCAAAGGTGTTGGCCGTGTGGGAATTCCGCGGCCCGTACGGCTCGGATGTGCGGCATCGCGCCCGGCACCTTTCACCTGTCCTGAGTGTTCCCAGTGAAAGGGAGCTCTCCATGGCCACTGAGTATTTCGTGACGCGCCGCGGTGCGCACTGGTACGTCGATGTGAACCGCGACAACCACGGCCCTTATCTCAGCCGCCGCGACGCCGTGCTGGATGCGCTCGACGCCGCCGAAGCCGAAGGCCGGCATGCGGTGGTGTTGGTGAAGGAGCCGGGCCACGACGCCACCGTTCTGTGGCGCCACGGCAGCAAGCACCCGCGACCCTTGGATGTCGTTTGAGTTCCGGGCCCTGCCACCCACCCCAGATAGCGCAAGGCACGCGGAGCGCGGAAACTGACATCCCGGCGGAAAGGGCTTGTGGAGGCTCCGTTCGGAACCCCATTTGCGCATGGCGCGCCATCAACCATTTCAAGTTCATTTTCTGTCCGGGAGATCGGATATGAGCATCCTCGACCGCCTTACCGGGCGTGGTGGCCGCACCTCGCAGGCGGAAACCTTTCCCGTGATCAAAAGCGAGGCGGAGTGGCAGGCGGCGCTTTCGCCCGAACAGTTCCGCGTCCTGCGCAAGCATGGGACCGAGCCGCCGGGCTCCAGCCCCCTGAATCTCGAAAAGCGCGAGGGGATCTTTTGCTGCGCAGGGTGCGGCCGGCCCTTGTTCGAGTCTGCGTCCAAATACGAAAGCGGCACCGGCTGGCCCAGCTTCTCGGCCCCCCTGCCGGGCGCCGTAGGCCTGTCCGAGGACAGGAGCCTCTTCATGCGCCGGACCGAGGCGCACTGCGCCGGTTGCGGTGGGCATCTTGGCCACGTCTTTCCGGACGGTCCGCCGCCAACAGGGCAGCGTTATTGCATGAATGGCGCCGCCATGACCTTCAAGCCCAACGAAGCCTGAGGTGCGGCCGGTCGAATGGGGCCGTTCAACCCAAAAGTCGCTTGCATCGGCCGGCGTATCGCGCCTGTTTCTTGGGACTGAACGGAGCCCAAGACGCGAAAGGAACCGGGCCATGTCGAACCTCCACAAGCGGGCCATGGATGCGGTGTTGGAAGCCGCCGCCCAGGATGTGGCAGGCCACCTGCAGGATCTTGGCATCAAGGATCGCTACGGCGAGGACGCGGACGATGCGATCCTGGACGTGGCCATCATGCACGCCTATCGCGTCTTCGTGCGCATCTGCGAGCAGGAGGGCCAGCACGCCGACGCCGCCCTGTTCGCCGAACTGGCTGGAGAGCTGGCCGACGAAATGGCGCTTGAGGGTGAAAGCGACGATTGAAAAGGAAAGGGCCGGCCGCTTTCGCAGCCGGCCCCTTTTGCCGGAACCCTTGCGGGCCGTCCCTTAGCGGAACAGGCCGAGCAGGATCTGCGGCGCCTGGTTGGCGACGCCCAGGGCCTGGGCCCCCAGCTGCTGCTTGATCTGCAGGGCCTGCAGCCGCGCGCTGTCCTTCGCCAGATCGGCGTCGACGATGAAGCCGAGCGCCTCTTCCGAGGCCTTCTTCATCGCCTCGTTGAAGTTGATCTGGTTCTTGACCCGGCGCAGGTCGCCGCCCAGCTCGTTCAGGCCGCTCAGGACCGAGTTCTGGAACTTGGTCAGGCTGCCGTTCGCCGACAGCAGGCCGGCGGCCGAGGCCCGGCCGATTGCCGTGCCCGACGCACCCAGCGCCGCGCCGATGGACGAGGTCTGGATCGCGCGCGCCTTGATCGTGTACTGCTCGCCGTAGGCGTTGGAGACGACCTGGCGGTTCGTCGCGCCCGAGCCGATCAGGGTGACGCTGTTGAACACCGCGTTGTTGCGGAAGTTGAAGACTTCCCCGCGCAGGCGGTTCAGGTCGGCGTTGTACTGCGAGCGCTGGGCGGTCGACAGGTTGCCGTCGGCCAGCTTCGTCAGGGTCTCGCGGACCTTGATCAGGGTGTTGGAAATCGCGGTGGTGCCCTCCAGCGCGACGCCGAGCACGCCCAGGCCACCGGAGAGCTGCTGGTTGACGGCGCTGATGGCGGCGACGTTGGAGCGGATGCCCTGAGCGACGGCGAAGGCGGCGCCGTTGTCGGAGGCATCGGCGACCTGGTAGCCGGTGCTGACGCGCTTCTGAACCTGGGCCAACTCTTGGTTGGTCTTGTTCAACGTCTGCAGCGCGATGAGGGCGCCCGGGTTCGTATTGACCGAGTTGATGACCATGTTACTCCCCTTCTGGTCGTTGGGACCGGCCTTCCGCCGGTTGAGCCGGAATTTCACCAGCACCCTAGAGATGCATATCGAAGGGGGTAGGTGTCAATTGTCTTGGAAACGCCCTAAATCAAAAATTAATTCCTATCTAAATTATTTCCTTGGCGAAAACGGTGGGTCCTTGATTGTTCTTTCCCCTGTGTTGAATTGAAGGAACCGCGAACGAGGGCGACCGCAAAGGGCGCGGGCCGGCCCCCGTCCGGGCATTCCGCCAATATATTACGGACGCGGGTTCGAACCGGACCAAGCCCCGGTCCGCTCCGTCGTCGGGGCGAACTCACGGAACGCCCAGCGCTGGGGCAGGGCCCCGGGCCGGCGCCAGCCTCGGACCACCCGGACGCGCCAAAGCCGTTCGGCCCCGGGGAACATCTGCGCCGCGCTTGCGTCCCAGAGGACTTCCGCGGTGCCCTGGAGGCACAGCAGGTCGCCACTCGCAAAGTCCACGAACAGCAGGCCCGTGCGTGGTTCCAGCAGCAGGTTGCCCAGCGTGTTGTAGTAGCGGTTGCCTTTGAAGTCCGGGATGGTGAGCGTCTGGCCGTCCACATGGACGAAGCCGGGCCGGCCGCCGCGGTGGGACGCGTCAATCCCGCCCTGTTCGCCGGCTCCTTGTCCGCTGCTGGTGGCGACGAAGAAGGTGTCCGCGGCCTCGATCAATGCCCGGGCGTCCGCGTCGATTCCGTCAATGGGTTCGGCCGGACGCGGCGTGGCCTCCACCAGGGACACGTCGCGGGTCTGGATGTATTGCGGGCAGTTGCCGAAGCTCTGGTGCACGGCGACCACCAGTTTCCCATCGTCCGCCGAGGCAATGCGCCCATTGGCCCGGTTGCGGCGACGCGTGCCGAGGTCGATGCCGAGCAAGCCCACTGGAGAGCCGGGCGCGAAGCCCGGCGCCGCAGGATCGAGCGGGTCCGGCCCGCCGGCAATGTGCAGGGTCCGGGGGTCCGGACTGGTCACGAACCCCGGTGGTCCCGTCAGAAGGGTCGCATGGGGCCAGCCGTCCTGGTCCAGGACCCCGGCGACCATGAAGTGCAGCAGTTCGTAGAAGGTCCGATGCTGGTCGGGCATGAAGTCGCGGATGGGCGCATTGCCCGGTCCCCGTCCTGCCAGCCGTTGCGCATCGAGTTCGCCTTGGTGGAACGGGGCTTCGATCATCGCCGGCCTCAGGTCGAGGGGGGCATGGGAGTGCGCGGCATGGGCTTGAAGTGCGGCAGCGCCTCAACCCGCGAAAGCCACGCCCGCAGGGCCGGGTAGGGGGCCAGCGAAATGCCCCCTTCGGGCGCATGTGCGATGTAGGAGTAGCAGGCGAGGTCGGCGATCGTCGGATGCTCGGCCGCAAGATAGGTGCGGTCGGTCAGGTGAACGTCCATGAACCGGAACAGGTTTTCCGCGATCTCGGTGGCGATCTGCTTGTCGCCCTTCAGCCCCCAATGCGTCATCAGGCGGGCGGCGGCCGGTCCGTACTTCACCTCGCCGGCCGCAATCGAAAGCCAACGCTGGACCAGGGCGGCGGCAACCGGTTCCTCCGGCAACCAGGTGCCCCCCTTGTCGTACCGCTTCGCCAGATAGACGAGCATCGCGTTGCTGTCGGACAGGACAAGGTCGCCGTCCTCAAGGACCGGGATCTGGGCGAAAGGGTTCAGCCTGCGGAATTCCGGGGCTCGGCGCACGGGAGCGGAGGCGTCCACGGTGCAGTAGGGCAGATCGAGCATGCGCAGCAGGAGTTCGACCCGGTGCGCATGCCCGGATAGGGCCGTGCCATGGAGCTTGATGGTGTGGTTCGGCATGAAAGTCCCGATCGCAGCGGAAGCCAGGGAAGCTTCCGTCATTTCCACCTCCGTTGGAATATGGATGGATGGAAATTCACCCTTCCGAACATTGGAATAATTGATGGACCGCCTCGACGAGTTGGCCGTGTTCATCGCCGTCCTCGACACCGGAAGCCTTGCCGCGGCCGCTCGGAAGCTGCGGCGGTCGCCGCCTGCCGTGACGCGCGCTCTTTCCACCCTGGAGGCCCGGGCCGGCGCACGGCTGATCGAGCGGACCACACGCCGGCTGGCGCCGACCGAGGCGGGGCGCCGGTTGGCGGAACATGCCAGGACGGTGTTGGCCAGCTACGACGACGCGCTTGGCAACCTTCCCGACGCGCCTCCGAGCGGTCTCCTGCGCGTAACGGCACCTTTGGTGTTCGGCCGCATCCATGTGACGCCGGTGGTCGCCACCTTTCTCGATACCCACCCGGCGGTGCGTATCGAATTCCTCCTCTCCGACCGCAACCTCGACCTGATCGAGGAGGGAGTGGACGTGGCCGTCCGAATCGGACACTTGGCAGGTTCGGGCTCGGTCGTGCGCCGGGTCGGCGAAGTCCGACGCGTGCTGATCGCGAGCCCGGACTATCTGGCCCGGAATGGGCCGCCCCAGGATCCCGCCGATCTGGCCGGCCACCATGTGGTCTTCACAACCGGCCGGTCCACGCTGTTGGAATGGCGCTTCCAGCGCGCCGGGCGCGAGCAGGCCGTCCGGTTGAGGCCGCGTCTGGTCGTGAACGAGATCGAATCGATGCTGTGGGCCGTCCGGGCCGGGTACGGGATCGGCCGGGCCCTGTCCTATCAGGTTGCCGAGGATCTGGAAGCGGGGCGCCTGGTCCGGCTGTTGCCCGGGTTCGAGCCGCCTGCGCTGCCCGTCCACCTGGTTGTGCCCAGCGCCCAGCACATGGCGCCGAAGGTCCGGGCCTTTCTCGACCACGCCGCCCGGTGCCTTCAACGGCTGGATTTGATCCGTCCGGAGCAGCAGGTGCCCGTGGAAGGGTGAAAGGGGGGGCGGATGGGCAGGATGATGGTCGGAGAGCGGGTTCGCCGATGGCTTGCCGTGGCCGTTCTTGCCGGCATGCCCGCGGCCGTACCGGCGGCTCCGGCGGGAACGCTTGAAGAAACGGTTGCTGACCGGGGTTGCGCCACCCTGTCCGCCCGCGTGGACGAGGTTCCGGGGGACGGTCCGGTGTTCCTGCGCAGCTATGATGGCCCGGTTGGCCGGGCACCACCCGCCGAACCGGCGTTGGCCACCGCCGCGTTCACCTACGACAATGCCTTGGCCGCCATCGCCCTGACCGCGTGCGGCCGCTCCACCCAGGCCCGACGCATCGGCCTCGCGCTGCTGGCGGCCGCCACATCCGACCGCTCGGGGGAACGCGGGCGCCTGCGCAACGCGTACCGGGCCGGTGTCCAACGGGAAATGCCCGTGCCGCCGAACGGATGGTGGCACGCCGCCGGCAATCATTGGGCGGAAGATCCCATCCAGGTCGGCACCGCCACCGGGAATGTCGCGTGGGCAGCATTGGCGCTTTTGACCTTGGCCGACGACAGGGCGGCCCAACCCGACGAGGCCGCCCGCTTCCGGGAAGGGGCCGCGGCACTGGCGGCATGGACGGTGACCCATACCGCCGCCCCGAGGGGCGATGGCGGTTTCACCGGAGGCATGCATGGCTACGACGACGCGCCGCGGACGCTCGGCTGGAAATCGACCGAACACAACACCGACCTGGCCGCCCTGTTCGAATGGCTGGCCCGCACGGGTGTGCCCGGCGACTGGCCAGCCCATGCGCGGGCGGCGCGCACCTTCCTGGCGGCACAATGGGACGCATCCGGCGGCCGGTTCCTGATCGGGACGGGGCCGGACGGGACGCCCAACCGCAGGGTGTCCGGTCTGGACGCGCAGCTATGGCCCCTGCTGCTGCCGGGCGCCCCGATCGCTTGGGGGAAAGCGCTTGCCTATGCGGAGCGGGCCCATGGCGTAGAGGACGGGGGCGTGGCGGTCGGGTTCGACTTCAACGACGACCGCGACGGCCTGTGGGTGGAGGGGACCGCCCAGGCGGCGCTGGTGTACCGGCGCTTCGGGCGTGGCGCGGACGCCGGGCGCCTCCTGGCGGAGGTCGCCCGGCAATTCGGCCCCGGCGGTTACCTTTGGGCCACCCGCGAGCCGCGTATCACCACCGGTCTGGCCCTGGCGCCCGACAGCACGGGTGCCGACTTCCACTACGAACGGCGACCGCACCTGGGGGCGACCGCATGGGCGGTCCTGGCCGCGACGGGGTGGAACCCGTTCACGGGAACGCGGATCCCCTGACACGGGCAGGGCGCGTGGATCAGGCGTGCCGCCCGGCCAGATGGCGCACGGCCCGGACCGCTTCCGGCACCGCAAGGACGGCCGAGGCCATCGTCGCCGCGGACGCCACTTGGCAATAGGCGCACAGTGCCTTGTTTTCCGCCCATTCCTCCCGGCCCAGCTTGACCGCCACGACCGCATCGGAGGCGGTCTTGGCGGCCATGGCGATGGGCAGATAGGGGTGCGTCTCCGCCCGGTTGCGGCCTCCGGCCCCGGCCAGGATCGCGGTGACCGCATAGGTGCCCAGCACCAGGAGGGCGTCCGGCGTCTGCATCCTTTTGTACGCGTAGTCCGACGCGTCCACGCGGCTGCTGTCGAAGGGGCCGAACGGCGGGTCGGGCAGGCGCCGGATCACGCCCATCTGGTAGAGGCCGACGATCTGCGCCATCGTCGATCCCAGGAACGACAAGCCCACGATCCAACGCCGGCGGTGCAGGTCGCCGTCGCTTTCCAGGCGCAGCTGGTGGCTCAGCTCACGCGGGCTCGGGCGGTTGGACGCCGGTCGGCGGTACGGCGGGCGGTCCGGACGGGCGTCCTGCCGCCGGTCGAGGTCAATCGTCGGCTGGGTGCCCGTGGTCCCGTCGGTGGTGGGCTGTGTCGTCAAGGGTTGGAACGTCATGGGGGGCCTGGTCGCTGGAGGTGATCCCAACGGGCTCAACGGCCGACGGACCCGTTCGTCCCGCCTGCCGCCAACGGACCGGTCCCAGGAATGCGACGAGGCGTGCGGCCAGGAGGGCCGCATCCTTGAGCTGGCATTCCCAAAGCACCAGCACATCCCAGCCGGCCGCCTGCAACCGGGTGAGCTGGGCTGTGTCCCGCTGGCGGTTCCGGGCCAGCTTGGGCAGCCAGAATTCCGGCCGGGACTTCGGTGCGCGTGCCGTCTTGCACGCCGGGTCCGGATGCTGGTGCCAGAAGCAGCCATGAACCCACACGACCTTGCGGCGGGCGCTGAACACCAGGTCGGGTTTGCCGGGCAGCCGTTCCCGTCCCGGGATGGCACCGTGCAGCCGGAACCGGTACCCGAGCGCGTGCGCCAGCCGCCGCACCCGCATCTCGGGGCCGGTGTCCCTGCCGCGGATGCGCGCCATCAACGCGCTCCGCGCCTCGCGGGTCAGCATGTCCAAAGCTTGAACGCTCCATCCTGCGGACCGAAGCCGCAGATGGGTACGGGCGGCACCGGCCGCAGCCGGACAGGCCGCCGCAGCCCGCTTCCCGCCAAGGGTTCCGGGCGTCAGCCCTGGTGCAACAGGTACACCGCCTGTTCGCCGGTCAGGTTCGGTAGGACCGGTGTCGGCCGGGGGGCACCGGCCCGGCCAAGGATCGTGCGCCGGTCGATGGCGATGGACAGGCTGGCGCAGAGGTCCTCGAAATCGCCGAGCGTGCAGAGGTGGATGTTGGGCGTGTCCCACCACGTATGGCTCAAATGCCGTGTCCTCGGCATGCGCCCGGTCAGCAGCAATTGCAGCCGAACCCGCCAGTAGCCGAAGTTCGGGATGCTGACGATGGCGTGCCGGCCGATGCGGACCAGATTCGCCAGGACGCGGTGGGGGTTGCGCGTCGCCTGCAACGTCTGGGACAGGATCGCGTAATCGAAGGCGCCGGACGGATAGTCGTCGAGGTCGGTGTCGGCGTCGCCCTGGATCACGGACAGGCCATGGGAGACGGCGGCATGGACGCCGTCCATGGACAATTCCAGCCCGCGCCCGTCCACCTGCTTGCCGCGCACCAGGAAACCCAGCAGGTTCCCGTCGCCGCACCCCACGTCCAGCACGCGTGCCCCCGGCGTGATCATGTCGGCGATCAGCCGCAGATCCGGCCGGATGTCCTGGTCCGCCGAGATGGTCACAACCCGGCCCTCGGAGGCAGGCCGCGGTGGGCGGCGCAGCCGTCGAGGAAACCCCGGACCACGGCCCAGAAGCCCGGCTCCTCCAGCAGGAAGGCGTCGTGCCCCTTGTCGCTGTCGATCTCGACGAAACTGACGTTCGCGGCAACCGCGTTCAGGGCGTGCACGACCGAACGGCTTTCCACGGTGGGAAACAGCCAGTCAGAGGTGAAGGACACCAGGCAGAACCGGACCGGGGTGCCCCTTCCGTTGTGCCGGAAGGCGTTGGCGAGCTGGCCGCCGTGTTCGGCCGCCAGATCGAAATAGTCCATGGCCCGGGTGATGTAGAGATAGGAGTTGGCGTCGAACCGGTCGACGAAGCTGGAGCCCTGGTGGCGCAGATAGCTTTCCACCTGGAAGTCGGCGTCGAAGCCGAAGGACGGCTTGGTCCGGTCCTGCAGGTTGCGGCCGAATTTGCGGTGCAGCGCCGGCTCGGACAGGTAGGTGATGTGGGCGGCCATACGAGCCACCGCGAGGCCCCGCGTGGGCCGGGTTCCCGCGGCCAGATAGTCGCCGCCGCACCAGTCGGGATCGGCCGAGATCGCTTGGCGGCCCACCTCGTGGAACGCGATGTTCTGGGCCGAATGCCGGCTGGCGGTGGCGATCGGAATGGCGGCGAACACCCGCTCCGGATAAGCGGACGCCCATTGCAGGACCTGCATTCCGCCCATGGATCCGCCGATCACGCAGAAGAGCTGGTCGATGCCCAGATGGTCCAGCAGCAACGCCTGCGCCCGGACCATGTCGCCAATGGTGATGACCGGGAACGACAGCCCATAGGGCCTCCCGGTCGATGGGTTGGTGTCACGCGGGCCGGTCGACCCCATGCACCCGCCCAGCACGTTGCTGCAGATGACGAAGAAGCGATCGGTGTCGATTGGCTTGCCCGGCCCCACAAGGGTTTCCCACCAGCCGGGTTTACGGGTCACCGGATGCGGGTCGGCGACGAACTGGTCCCCGGTCAGGGCGTGGCAAACCAGCACGGCGTTCGATTTTTGCGCGTTCAATCGGCCGTAGGTCTGATAGGCGAGGGTGAAGGGGCCGAACGATTGGCCGCTGTCCAGCGGCATGGGCCGGTCCCCCGCCAGAACGGCGCGGTGCCCCGGCAACCCCGGTGTCGCGGCGTGCGCCTGGGGGCGGGGGCCAACGGCTTGGCCCGCCGCGGAGGTATCGGCCGGGTCCCTTGCAGGCATCTGGACGGCAATCCCTTCGGCCTGTTCGACGGGCCAAGTAGTGCTATGGGTGGGGGGCTGGGGTGTCAACCGGGCGTTTGCTTTCGCCGGCCTTGGCCACTAAACCTGTGCACCCGGCCGGCTATGGTTCCGCTGGGGCCCCGCTGGCGAGCAAGCGTCCCGAACATGTCGCCCAAACCCGATTTACTCAAAATCCGTGCGGAGATCGACCGGATCGACGAGGCGATCCACGATCTGCTGATCGAGCGCGCCGCCCTGCTTGCCGATGTCCGCCGCGCCAAAGGACCGGGGCGGCCGGTGGTGGCACCCGGCCGGGAGGTGAGCATCCTGCGCCGCCTGGTCGCGCGGCACCGGGGCGATTTCCCGGCCGCCAACCTGGCCCGCATCTGGCGGGAGATCATCTCCACCTCGGTCCGGCTGCAAGGTCCCTTTGCGGTGGCGGTGAAGCTGGCGCAGCGGGCCGAGTGGGAATCCTGGGACGCCGCGCGCGATTATTTCGGCAGCGGCACGCCGCTCGTGCCGGTGACTTCGGCGACGGCGGCGGTGCGGGCGGTGACGGATGGAACCGTCACCTTCGCCGTGATCCCCTGGCCGAACGAGGACGGGGGGGACGCCTGGTGGCGGGCGCTCCTGACCGAGGATCCGGCGGCATTGCGGATCATCGGCCGGCTGCCGTTCGTCATTCCCGCGGCGGGGCGTCCGGCACAACTGGACGCGGCCGTCGTCGGCAACCTCCCGCCGGAGCCGACCGGCGACGACCGCATGCTGATCGGCATCGATCTGGCCGAGGAGATGAGCCGCGGCCGCCTCAAGGACGTCATGGCGGCGGCCGGCCTGGACGCGCTGGCGTTCTGGAGCTGGTACGACCCGGCCCGGCCGGGCGCCTCGCAGCATCTGGTGGAGGTCGCGGATTTCGTGACGGGCGACGATCCCCGCCTTTCCGTCCTGCGCGAGGTGGCAGGCCCGGCGCTGGCCGGCGTGTTCGTCGTCGGTGGCTATGCCGCGCCGATCGTCCTGCCGGGCTGACCCGTCCCGCCAAACCATAACGCCTTGCCCATAACGCGATTGCAGGGAGTAGGAGAGACCATGACCGCCGCCGTCCCGACCCCACGCCCTGGCATCCTGGGCATTGCGCCCTATGTCGGTGGCGAGGCCCATGCGCCCGGTGCCGGGCGCACGATCCGGCTGGCCTCCAACGAGGGGGCACTGGGCCCCAGCCCCAAGGCCATGGCCGCCTATGCGGCGCTGTCGGGCGAGATCCACCGCTATCCCGACGGCGGATCCACGGCCCTGCGCGAAGCCCTGGGCCGCCGCTACGGCATCGACCCGGCACGCATCATCTGCGGTGCCGGATCGGACGAATTGCTGAGCCTGATCGCCAAGAGCTATGCCGGCCCGGGGGACGAGGTGCTGTACAGCGCCCACGGGTTCCTGATGTACCCGATCGCCGCCAAGGCGGTGGGCGCCACCCCGGTGACCGCCCCCGAGACGAACCTGACCGCCGATGTGGACGCGCTCCTGGCGCGGGTCACGGAACGGACGCGGATCCTGTTCCTGGCGAACCCGAACAACCCGACCGGCAGCATGCTGACCCGGGATGAGGTGCGGCGCCTGCATGCCGGCCTGCCGCCGTCCGTGCTGCTGGTCATTGACGCGGCCTATGCCGAGTACCTGGATCGTCCCGACTATTCGTCCGGGCTGGAGCTGGTGGACGAGGCGGCGAACGTCGTGGTGACACGGACCTTCTCGAAAATCCACGCGCTGGGCGGCCTGCGCCTGGGCTGGGCCTACTGCCCGCCGGACGTCGCCGACGTGCTGAACCGGGTGCGCGGCCCGTTCAACGTGGCATCCGCCGCGCAGGCGGCCGGCATCGCCGCGTTGGAGGATGTCGCCTTCACCGAGAAAAGCCGGGCGCACAACGAGACCTGGCGGACCTGGTTCGCCGACGAGGTCCGGACGCTCGGCCTGACCGTGCACCCGAGTGTCGCCAACTTCGTGCTGGTCTCGTTCAAGGGGCGGGAGCCGGGCAAGGACGATGCCGAGGCCGCCCGCCAGTTCCTGAAGGCAAGGGGCATCCTGGTGCGCCAGATGAACGCCTACGGCCTGCCCGATTGCCTGCGCGTGACCATCGGGACCGAAGAGGAAATGGGCACGGTGGTGTCGACGCTGCGCGAGTTCCTGGCCTCATGAGCGACGGTCGGGCCATCGCACCCGTGCCGCTGTTCGAGCGGATGGTGGTGATCGGCGTCGGCCTGATTGGCTCGTCGCTGTTGCGCGCCGTCCGCAGCCAGGGTCTTGCCCGGAGCCTCGTCGGTTGCGACCGCAGCGAGGCGGTCCGGGCCAAGGCGTTGGAGTTGGGGTTGGTGGACTCCGCCGTCGCCGACCCTGCCGAGGCGGTGGCGGGGGCGGATCTGGTGGTCGTCTGCACGCCGGTCGGCACCTGTGGCGAACTGGCCCGCACCTTTGGTCCGCATCTTTCGCCCGGTGCCATCGTCAGCGACGTCGGCTCCGTCAAGGAGGCGGTCATCCGGGACATGGCGCCCCATCTGCCCCGGGGTGTCCATTTCGTGCCGGGGCACCCGGTCGCCGGAACGGAGAATTCCGGGCCCGAGGCCGGCTTCGCCGCCCTGTTCCAGGGGCGCTGGTGCATTCTGACGCCCTTGCCCGAAACCGATCCGGCGGCGACCGAAAAGGTGGCCGTCCTCTGGGGCCGGTGCGGGGCGATGGTGGAAACCATGGAGGCCGCCCACCATGACCGGGTGCTGGCGATCACCTCCCACCTGCCGCACCTGATCGCCTATACGATCGTCCACACCGCGACGGAGCTCGAGGAGTCGACGGAGTCGGAGGTGATCAAATTTTCCGCCGGCGGTTTCCGGGACTTCACCCGGATCGCCGCCTCCGACCCGGTCATGTGGCGCGACGTGTTCCTGAACAACCGCGAAGCGGTGTTGGAGGTGATCCAGCGCTTCAACGAGGACCTGACCGCCTTGCAGCGTGCGATCCGCTGGGGCGAAGGTGACAAGCTGGAAGAGCTGTTCACCCGCACCCGCGCCATCCGCCGGCGCGTGATCGACGCCAAGCAGGCCTGATCCCGGGACCGCTCGATCCCAGGGGAGGCGCGGGTCAGGGCGCCTCGAACGTCACCCGGATCTGCGCGACCTGTTCGCCGACGTCGCGCTGGACCGACGCGAAGGTCGCCACTTCGCCCGGCAGCAGGCGTGCGGGCGATGTCTGTATGCGCCAGGACTGCAGGGCGCGCCGGTCCGGGTCGAGCGCCACGGCGCGGATCGGCGGCACGTCCCGCGCCTTGTCCGACACGTTGGCGACCTGACCGGTCAGTGCGAGGACCGGTGTTCCGTTGTCCATCCTCTGCTCGGACCGGACGTTCTGGAGCGAAAGCCCCGTGCCGATGGCCTCCACCTCGAGGCCGACCACTTCATAGGCGGCGGCGGCCGGCGGCCAGGTCTCGACAATCTCGTGACGGGCGAACACCAGACCGACGGCAAGCGCGCCCGCCACCAGTCCGGCGGCGGTCCAGCCGATGACCGGGCCTTTGCGGCGCTTGGGCGGGATCACAACCGGCAGGTTGGAGCCCGGCGGGATCGGCCGGATTCGGTCGGGTGGCGGCTCCAGGATGATCTCGGGCGCGGGCGTCGCCTCGGGCGGCACCGTCTGGACCCATGTGTTGCCGCAGCTTCCGCAGCGCACACGGCGGCCCTCAGGCCCGATAGCCTTCGCATCGACCAGGAAGCGGGTGGAGCAGACGGAACAACTGATTATCATACGGTCGCTGCGCATTTGGGCCCTGAGCCATTTCGACTTATAGGAAATCGCCTTTGGCGAGGCAAGGCGACGAGCCGATGGATCAACAGGTGCAATCCGGGACGGACGCGGCAAATTCTGTGCAGTCCACAGACGCCGTAATTCAATTCCAAAATGTCGGTCTGCGTTACGGGTCGGGGCCCGAGGTGCTGAATGACATTGGTTTTTCGGCGTATGCGGGACAATTCTACTTCCTGACGGGAGCAAGCGGAGCGGGCAAATCCTCGCTCCTGAAATTGATTTATCTCGCACTCAGGCCGAGCCGCGGCACGATCCGGTTGTTCGGCCAGGACCTTTCGTCGCTCGGCCGGCGCGACCTGCCGCCCCTGCGGCAACGAATCGGTGTGGTCTTCCAGGATTTCAAGCTGCTGGACCATCTGTCCGTCTTTGACAATGTCGCCCTGCCGTTGCGCATTGCCGGCGCGCCGGAGGCGGAAATCCGCGCGAACGTCACCGAACTTCTGCGCTGGGTCGGGCTGGGCGACCGCCTGGACGCCCCGCCGTCAACGCTTTCCGGGGGACAGCAGCAACGGGTCGCCATCGCGCGGGCGGTGGTCAACAGGCCGCGTCTGCTGGTCGCCGACGAGCCCACGGGGAACGTTGACGATGCCATGGCCGTGCGTCTTATGTACCTCTTCGAGAGGCTGCACGAGCTGGGGACGACGGTGATCGTCGCCACCCACAACACGGGCCTCATCGAACGTTTCCCGCATCCCTGCCTGCGCCTGGACGGCGGTCGCCTCGGGACCATCGATGGCTGAGATGCCCCGGGAATCGGGAGGCGGCACCGTGAAGAGGGTGCCAGGGGGGAGCATGATCGGCGGACAGGACCGTATCCCGCTCGACCGCGACGCGGCCCGAAACTTCCTGCCCTGGCTCGTCGCCATCGTCGTGTTCCTTGCCGGGCTGGTGGTGGCCGGGGCGGTGCTGGCGTCGGCCGTGGCCGGACGCTGGGATGCGGGCCTGCGCGGCGCGCTGACGGTGCAGATCCGTCCGCTGCCCGACACCACGGGTGCGGCTGCGTTCCCCGCGCAGATGGACGAGGCCCTGCGGATCCTGCGGGACACCCCCGGCGTCGTCGCGGCGGAGCCGCTGGCCCCCGATGCGCTTGCCGCGCTGGTGGCTCCATGGCTGGGACAGGGGCCGCTTCCAGCCGATCTGCCGATGCCCCAACTGGTCGATGTGCGGTTGGCGCCGGGCGCGGTGGTCGGCACGGACGCGCTCGAGGCGCGGTTGCGCGCGGTGGCACCCGGAAGCGTCGTGGACGACCACGGCACCTGGGCGGCTGAGGTGCTTTGGCTCGCCCGCGTTCTTCAGGTCGGGGCGGCGGCGGTCCTGGCCGCTGTGGCCGCCATTGCGGTTCTGGGCATCGTCTACGCCACCCGCGTCGGCTTTGCGACCCATGCCCAGGCCGTGTCGCTGATGCACCTGATCGGTGCGACCGACGGCTACATCGCGGGCCAGTTCCAGCGGCGGGCCGTCGTTCTGGGGGCGTTGGGCGCCATCGCCGGCGGATTGGTCGCCGCGGCCGCCGTCCACGGTGTGTCGCTGGCGGTCGGCGGCGGGGCTGGCTTCGTCGGTGGCGCCGCGGCCGCACCGGGGCTTTGGCCCCGGATCTGGGGCGGCCTCGCCCTGGTGCCGGTCCTGGCGGTGGTCCTCGTGGCGCTGACAGCCCGGTGGACGGCACTTCGCGAACTGAAGCGGATGCCATGAGCCCCCGCCTGCGCGCGCTCGGCCGCGGACTGGCGTTGGCCGTACGAGTGTGCGCCCTCGTCCTGGTGGCGTTGGCCGCCGGCTTCCTTGCGTTCATCTACAGCCTCCCGCGTGAACCGTTGGAGGCCGGGGAACGAACCGACGCCATCGTGGTGCTGACCGGTGGCAGCGAGCGCCTGTCCGCCGGGGTGGAATTGCTGGCCGCCGGCCTGGCCGGGGTGCTCTACATCTCCGGCGTGCATCCGGACGTGGACCGGGCGCGCATCCAGAAGGTCACCGGTCTGGCGCCGGGCCGCTTCGATTGCTGCATCGAATTGGGCTATGCCGCCGCGAGCACGGCCGGAAACGCGCTTGAGACCGCGCAATGGATCCGCTCCCGCCAAGTGCGGTCGGTCCGGCTGGTGACGGCGCACTACCACATGCCGCGCAGCCTTTTGGAATTCCGGGCGGCACTGCCCGACGTGCGCATCGTGCCGCATCCGGTGGCGCCACCGCGGGTTCGCCTGGACGCATGGTGGCGGCATCCCGGCACGGCGACCCTGCTAGCGGCGGAATACCTGAAATTCATCGCCGCCGGCCTGCGCGTGTCCATCGACACCCAGGGGCACGCCCTGTTCGGCAGCGCGTCACCTTAGCCGGTTGCGGACAGCCCAGCCGGTCAGATGTAGACGGGGCGCCATGCGCATCGCGGCCATCTCCGACGTCCACGGCAATCTGGCGGCACTCGACGCAGCGCTGGCCGACATCGCCATCCAAGGGGTCGATCTCACCGTCAACCTTGGCGACCTCGTTTCCGGGCCGCTTGAGCCCGCCGCCACGGCCGACCGCCTGATGCCGCTCGGGCTGGCAACGATCCGCGGCAACCATGAGCGCCAGCTTTTGGCATTGCCGGTGGAGCGCATGGGCGCCTCCGACCGCTATGCCCATGGGCAACTGACCGACCGGCATCGGGCTTGGCTGGACGGCCTGCCGCCGACGATATGGGTCGCCGGGGACGTGTTCCTGTGCCACGGGACGCCCGACAGCGACGTCACCTACTTCCTCGAGACCGTTGCCGAAGAGGGCGCCCGGCCGGCGACACCCGAGGAGGTCGCCACGCGGGCCGGCGGCTGCACGGCGGCTGCCATCCTGTGCGGGCATACCCACATGCCACGCACACACCGGCTGTCCGGTGGCCAACTGATCGTCAATCCGGGTTCGGTGGGGTTGCCTGCGTTCGAGGACAACCACCCGCATCCCCACCGGATGGAAGCGGGTTCGCCGCACGCGCGCTACGCGATCCTCGACCGTGGCCTGACCGGCTGGACCGCCGAACTGCGCGCAGTCGAATACGATTGGGAGGTGTCCGCCCGCCTTGCGGCCGCGCACGGCCGCCCCGATTGGGCGACCGCGCTTCGAACCGGCCGGATGTAGGGCCGACGGCTGCCCTCAGAGCGCCCGGACGATGCGCCGGACGACGGTGGCGGCATTCCCGGCCGCGACCGGCAGGAATGCGCCGAAATCCATGTGGCTGGTCGCGCCGGCCAGATCCGACAGGCAGCGCACCACGACCCACGGGATCCCGAACCGCTCGGCCACCTGGGCGACGGCGCCGCCCTCCATCTCCACCGCCTGGGCGGCGAAGCCGCCGTGCAGGCGTCGGCGGGTGGCCTCGCAGTTCACGAAGGCGTCGCCGGTCAGGACCGTCCCAAACACCAGGCGCGGCACCCGCGGCGCATCGCCGGTCGCCTGGGCCGGGACTTCCGGAAGCGACACGCCGTCCAGGGCACGGTGCAGCGTCTGGCGCAGCGCCGTCGGCACGTCGTAGCCGTGGGTCGGGTCGAATCCGGGCAGGGGGATGTTGCCGGGCTGGTAGGGCCGCAGCGCCCCGTCCACCACCGCCCCATAGTCGTGCTGGACCACCCGGTCGGCCACCACCACGTCGCCCACGCCCAGGTCCGGGTCCAGTCCGCCGGCGACGCCGCTGAACACCAGGGCGCGGCAGCCGAACTCGCGGGCGAGCAGGGTGGCCGTCACGGCGGCGTTGACCTTGCCGATCCCGGTTTCCACCAGGACGGCGTCCCGCCCTTCCACCCGGGTTCGTTCGAACCGCTGGCCGGCGATCTCGACCGCGTCGGCCTCGTCCCCGCGCAGATGCGCCATCTCTTCCGGAATGGCGGCGATGATGCCCAGGGGGCCTTGGGTGCGTGCTTGGGCGTCAGCTGTCATAGGCGACCAGCGATTCGACCGGCACGTCCAGCTTCCGGCGGCCGTTCAGGAAACTCAGTTCGATGATGAAGGCCGCCGCCTGCACGTCGGCGCCCAGCCGTTTCAGCAGCGTGACCGCCGCCGCGGCCGTGCCGCCCGTCGCCAGCAGATCGTCCAGCACCACGACCCGTTGGCCGGGGCGGACGGCGTCGCGCTGCACCTCGATGGTGTCGGTCCCGTATTCCAGGTCGTAGCTGTGCTGCACCACGTCGCCCGGGAGCTTCCCGCGCTTGCGGACCATGACGAACCCGGTGCCGAGCGCCAGCGCCAGGGGGGCGGCGGCCAGGAAACCGCGGGACTCGATGCCCACCAGCACGTCCGGCCGGTACGGCCGGATCCGGTCGGCCAGCATGTCCACCGCCGCGTGCCACGCCTCGGCATGGGCGAGCAGGGTCGAAATGTCGTAGAACAGGATGCCCGGTTTCGGAAAATCCGGGACGCTTCGGATATGTGCTTTGAGGTCCATCGCCTCGGCCCCTAACGAATGGCGCGGCACGCTAGCATGGGCGGCGGGGTGGCGGAAGTTGCACCATCCGGCGGCTCGTGTAGGTTCCTGGCCGGTCGGCTGAGCGGAGGCGGTCCTTGGGTGCGTGGTACGGACAAAAGGGCGGACGGCGCGCGTGGTCCCGCCTGCTCGGGGCGGTTGCCGCGCTGACGCTGTTGGGGGCGTGCGGTTCGGATGGGGCGCGGCGCGTGGACGTGGCCGCGCCGCAGGACCCCCCATCCGTCCGCAAGGCCTTCGATCGGGAGCGGGCGGGAACGGTCGCGGGCCTGGCGCGAGAGGCGGCGGCCAGAGGGCGTCCCCGCGATGCCCTGCAGGCCTACGCGGCGGCGATCGAACAGTGGCCGGCGGACGCGGGACTGTGGTCGGCGCTGGCCGACCAGTACGAGGCCGTCGGCCGTCCCGAGGGACGGGACTACGCCCGGTTCTTCGCCGCGCGGATGGACATCTGGAATGCGCTGCACCCCCGCGCGGCCGCGGCCTCGCTGGACGGCATGCGGCCGCCGGACGCCGCAAAGGAACCGTCCCTGCGCCAGTCCTATGTGGAGTCCGCGGCCCTGCTGGCGCGGTTCTACCGCGGCCAGTACGAGGACGTGCGCGAGGTGCGGGTCGCCGAGGAGCGCGCACGCATCCCGTTCTACGAGCCCTACTTGGCCTATCCGGCGGCATTGGCCGGGGCGGGGGCGGTCTTCGGTTCGTTCTTCCAGTTCGCCCGCGGCCTGAGCACCGAGGCCAACGCCGCGCGCCGCTGACGCTCCCGGCACCAACCGGAGGGCGTTGGGCAGCCGGCGCGGTCAGCTCCGGTTCGAGCGGACGCCCAGATCGACGGCGGTGTTCAGCAGGCCGAGCACGGCGTCGGCCAGAATCGCAACACCTCCGCCCACACCGGTCCATCCGGCCCAGTGCAGCATCGTCTGGCCGACCTGTCCCGGTCCCTCCATTGCGATGGCAAGGCCGAACCAGGCCAGGATGCCGGCGCAGACCACCATCAGCCAGCCCAGGCGGTTCAGCCGGTCGGCAATCCGCTTGCGGGGCATGGACCGGGGAGTTGCCGCGGACTGGGCCGAGGACGGATCGATCTGAGCGGAAATATCGGCCATGGACGGACGTGATCGCATGTGGGGCGCGCGTCGGATACGCGGCCCTTAAACTGCGCCCGCCGGGCCCGTTCCGCAACCTCCCGCCCATCCGCGCCCCTTCGCAGCCGGGTCCGACTGGCGTAGGATCCTGCGTGCCAAACGATCGTTCGGTCGGAGGGGGCATGTCGGAAGGTGGCCGGACCGCGCGTGGTCCGCTGGACGGGGTCCGGATCCTCGAAATGGCCGGGATCGGTCCCGGTCCCTACTGCGCGATGCTGCTGGGCGACCTTGGCGCCGACGTGCTGCGGATCGACCGGCCGGGCGGCGACCCGAACGGACTGCCGTTGCCGCCGCGCTTCGATCCAACCCGCCGATCGCGCCGCTCGGTCGCGCTCGACCTCAAGCATCCCGATGCGGTGGCCCTGGTCCTCCGCCTCGTCGAACAGGCCGATGCGCTGATCGAAGGGTACCGGCCGGGGGTGATGGAACGCCTCGGACTGGGGCCGGATGCCTGCCTTGCCCGCAACCCCAGGCTGGTCTTCGGGCGGGTCACGGGGTGGGGGCAGGATGGGCCGCTGGCCCAGGCCGCCGGCCACGATCTGAACTACATCGCCGTCACCGGCGCGTTGGATGCCATCGGTCCCGCGGACCGTCCCGTGCCGCCGCTGAACCTGATCGGCGATTATGCCGGCGGTTCGCTGTTCCTGGCGCTCGGCCTTCTGGCCGGGATCATCGAGGCCCGGCGGTCCGGCCGCGGTCAGGTGGTCGATGCCGCAATGGTGGACGGGGCGGCGAACCTGATGTCGATCTTTTACGGGATGCGGGCCGCAGGGCAGTGGCGGGACCAGCGGCGCTCCAACCTTCTGGATGGCGGCGCGCCGTTCTACGACACCTATGCCTGCGCCGACGGCCGCTTCGTCTCGGTGGCGCCGCTGGAGCCCAAGTTCTTCCGGGTCCTGGCCGAGCGCCTCGGGCTGGAGGCGGCGGACGTGGAGGGCCAGTGGCGCACCGGGGACTGGCCCCGCCTGCGGGCACGCCTCGTGGATCTGTTCCGGACGCGCACACGCGACGAATGGGCCGCCCTGCTGGAGGGCACGGACGCCTGCTTCGCACCCGTCATGGGAATGGACGAAGCCCCCGCGCATCCGCACCTCGCCGCCCGCGGCACCTTCGTGGATGTGGCCGGCGTCGTCCAGCCCGGTCCCGCACCGCGCTTCAGCCGCACGCCGGCGGCGGTGTCGTGCCCGCCGCCCGAACCCGGCCGGGACACGCGCACGGCGCTGGCGGCATGGGGTGTGCCCACCGAGACGGTCGACGCCCTGGTGGGGTCCGGGGGGCTGGTGCAGGCTTGAACCGGCAACGAAAAGACGGGGAGGGGGCGATGCCGCGGTACGAGGGGCGGTTCGATGGCAAGGTGGCCTTGATCACCGGCGGGGCATCGGGTTTCGGCCTGACCACGGCCCGGCGGTTTGTGGCCGAGGGCGGGAAGGTCGTGATCACCGACGTGAATGTGGCCGGCGGCGAGGCGGCGGCGGCCGAACTCGGCCCCAATGCCGCGTTCGAGGCGCACGACGTGGTGGACGAGGCGCGCTGGTCCCAGGTGCTGGAAGGAGCGGTCGCGCGTTTCGGGCGGCTGGATGTGCTGGTGAACAATGCCGGCATGTCCCTGCACCGCGACGTCGAGAACACCACGCTCGAGCAGTGGCGGGGCATGTTCGCCGTGAACGTCGACGGGGTGTTCCTGGGGTGCAAGCACGGCGTCCGGGTGATGAAGGCGTCCGGCGGCGGGGCGATCGTCAATGTTTCGTCCATCGCGGGCATCGTCGGCCACCACGCCATGGCCGCCTACAACGCGTCCAAGGGGGCGGTCCGGATGCTGACCAAGTCGGTGGCGTTGCACTGCGCGCGCCATGGCTACGGCATCCGTTGCAATTCCGTGCATCCGTCCTTCGCCGATACGCCCATGCTGGGCGGAATGATCGCCGAGCGCCGCAATCCCGAAGGGTTCCGCAGTGCCTTGACGGGGGCAGCGCCCCTGGGGCGCCTTTTGACCGCCGACGAGGTGGCCGGGTTGATCCTGTACCTGGCCAGCGACGAGGCGGGCTTCATCACCGGCGCCGAGTACGTCATCGACGGCGGCATCTCCGCCATGTGATCCAGCGGCCCGGCCGCGAACAAGAACAGGGGGACAAGACGATGACCGTGAACCGCCGGATCACGCTGGCCGCGCGCCCGGCCGGCGCGCCGAAGGACAGCGACTTCCGCATGGTCGAGGAACCCGTGCCCGAACCCGGACCCGGGCAATTCCTGGCGCGGGTGATCTACCTGTCGCTCGACCCCTACATGCGCGGGCGGATGAGCGACGGGCCGTCCTATGCCACGCCGGTCGGGATCGGCGACGTCATGGTCGGGGGCACCGTGGCGCAGGTCGCGAAGTCCAACAATCCGGGGTTCCCGGAAGGCTCGTTCGTGCTGGGCATGTTCGGCTGGCAGGAATATGCGCTGAGCGACGGGGCCGGGGTGCGCAAGCTCGACCCCCGCGACGGCCCCTTGTCCCTGGCGCTGGGTACGCTGGGCATGCCCGGGATGACCGCCTGGTACGGCCTGACCCAGATCGGCCAGCCGAAGGCCGGCGAGACGGTGGTGGTGTCGGCCGCCGCCGGGGCGGTCGGATCGGTGGCCGGGCAGCTTGCCAAGGCCAGGGGCGCGCGGGCGGTCGGCATTGCCGGCGGCGCCGAGAAGTGCCGTTTGGTGACCGAACACTATGGCTTCGACGCCTGCGTGGACTACAAGGCGCCGGATTTCCCCCGCCTGCTGGCCGAGGCCTGCCCCGACGGCGTCGACGTCTATTTCGAGAATGTGGGCGGGGCCGTGTCGGATGCGGTGCTGAAGCGGCTGAACGTTTTCGCCCGTGTGCCGGTGTGCGGCCTGATCGCCCACTACAACGACGAGGAGCTGCCGCCCGGCCCGAATCGGATGCCGCTCCTGATGCGGTTGGTCCTGGTCAAGCGGCTGCGGATCGAGGGTTTCATCGTATCCGACCATTTCCAGCGGACCGGCGAATTCCTGCGCGAAGTCGTGCCGATGGTCCGGGACGGGCGGATCAAGGTGAAGGAAGACATCGTGGAAGGCATCGGGAACGCGGTGTCCGCGTTCCAGGGCCTGCTCCAGGGGCGCAACGTCGGCAAGCTGCTGGTGCGCGTCTCGCCCGATCCGACGCGCTGAGGCGGTGGCGTGCCAGGGGGATGGGGCCGGCATTGTCCGCCTGTCCCCCGTCGGGGCATCCCCATGCTTCTCGTCATCACCCCGGACGCGGCGCCGGCACGGAAGGGCGTGGGGATGCGGCCGGGAATTTAGCGCTTGGCCCGCTCGGACTTGAACAGTTCCGTGATGGTCACGCCCATCCGCTCCTCCAACATCGCGACGTCGCCGCGGCCGACGAAGAAGCCGGCCACGTACACGTCGGCGGTCGAACGGACGGAGCGGTCCAGCTCCACCACGGCGCCACGGCCGAGTTTCAGGATGTCGCGCACCCGCAGCGTGGCCGTGCCCAGCACGACGCGGAGTTCCACCTCGGTCTCCTCGATCGCCTTGCGATCACCGCTGGTCGCCGCTTTGGCCGCCTTGGCAACGCTTGATTTTTCGCCGTTCGCAAGGCCGAAATCGACGAGATCATCGTTCTGGGTGGGTGCCATGGTCTCCCCGGTGCTGGTCCGGTGCTCGTATCCCGAAGCCAGACTAGCACGAAGGGGTTAATTCTGGGAGCGAAAGCCGTCCGTTCCGTATTCGGGACGTACCCTGCGCCGACTGGCCCGCAGGCCAAATCCCCAGAAGAACCGGGCGCATGGAACCATGCGCCCGGCGGTATCACGTCATGGTCACGACGAGTTTCCCCACGGCACGGCGGCCGGCGAGGTCGGTGATCGCGTCCGCGGCGCGGGCCAGCGGATAGGTGGCCGACACCAAGGGCCGAATGGCGCCTTCCGCGTGCCAGCGGATCAGCTCGCCCAGGCCGGACATCAGCACCCCGGGATTCTGTTGCCGGTAGGCCCCCCAGAAAACGCCCACCAGACTGGCGTTCTTGACCAGCAGCAGGTTGGCCGCGACCTGCGGGATCTTGCCCGATGCGAAGCCCACCACCAGGACGCGGCCTTCCCACTTGATGCCGCGCAGCGCCTGTTCGAACAGGTCGCCGCCGACGGGGTCGTAGACCACATCGGCGCCACCGAGCGCCTTCAGCCGCTCGCGCAGGTCCTCGCGGGTGTAGTCGATCAGCTCGTCCGCGCCGTGCGCCTTGGCGACGGCCAGCTTTTCGGGGCTGCTGGCCGCCGCGATGACGCGCGCGCCGAGCTTCCGGCCGATCTCGACCGCGGTCAGGCCGACGCCGCCCGCGGCGCCGAGCACCAGAAGCGTTTCCCCGGCCTTGAGGTTCGCCCGGTGCGTCAGCGCCAGGTGCGAGGTGCCGTAGGCGACCGCGAACGACGCGGCCACGTCGAAGTCCATGCCCGGCGGGATGGGCAGCGTGCCCGCGGCATCCGTCACCGCCAACTCGGCCAGCCCGCCCCATTGCAGCATCGCCGCCACCCGGTCGCCGACGCGCGGTTGGTCGACGCCCGGACCCACCGCGTCCACGACGCCCGCGATCTCCACGCCCGGTGAAAAGGGCAGCGGCGGACGAACCTGGTACTTGCCCTGGATGATGAGGGTGTCGAGGAAGTTCAGCCCGCAGGCCATCACCCGCACCCGGACCTGGCCCGGACCGGGCACGGGGTCGGGCACGTCCTCGATCCTCAGGCTTTCCGGCGGCCCCCACTCCCGGCAGACAAGTGCTTTCATGGCTGTTCCCCTCCTTGGATCCGCACGCCGCCTCAGCCGCCTTCGCTGATCGTGATGCCGCCGTCCACCACGACGATCTGGCCGGTCATGAAGGCCGACGCCGGGGAGGCCAGGAACACGGCCGCGCCGGCGATGTCCTCGGGTTGGCCGATGCGGCGCAGCGGGGCCCGCTTCTCCATCACCGACCGGAAGTCCGGGTTTTCCCACAGCGCCTTGGCGAAGTCGGTCTGGATCAGGCCGGGGGCGATCCCGTTCACGCGCACGCCCTTGGGGCCGTACTCGACCGCAAGGTTGCGCACGAGCTGCGCCTCCGCGGCCTTCGACAGGGCGTAGGCGCCGATGACCGGGGTTCCCATGAAACCGGCGGTCGAGCCGACCACCACCACGGATCCCGATCCCCGTTCCGCCATTTCGGGGACCACCATCCCGCACAGCCGCAGCGTGCCGCGGACGTTGGCACCCATGATCTTGTCGAACTGTTCGTCCGTGATGGTGAACGCCGGGCCGTAGTGCGGATTGATCGCCGCGTTGCAGACCAGCGTGTCGATCCGGCCCCACTTGTCGCGGGTGGCCTGGACCATCCGTTCCAGGTCGTCGGTGCGCGAGATGTTGCAGGGCATGGCCAGCACGTCGATGCCGTCGGTGGCCAGCTCCTTGCCCGTCGCCTCGCAGGCCTCGGCCTTCCGGCTGGAAACGACGACCTTGGCCCCCGCCTTGCCCATGGCATGCGCGATGGCCTTGCCGATGCCCCGGGTGGACCCGGTGACGACGGCGACCTGTCCTGTCAGGTCGAACATGGGGTTTCCTCCCTTCGCCGGCCTTGTTCCTTCTGGCCGATTGAACGTTTGTTTAGCCCATCCGCGCCCCCGCCGCCACTTGCGACGGGCAGGGCGGCAGGGGTAACCATCCCAACAGGACAGGGGAGGACGAGATGGCGGCCATCGGGCGCGTGCTGCTCACCAACGACGACGGGATCGATGCGCCCGGTCTGGCCTGTCTGGCCGAGATCGCCGCCGAGGTTGCGGACGAGGTCTGGGTGGTCGCCCCGGCCGAGGACCAGAGCGGCATGTCCCACAGCGTCACCCTGCATCATCCGCTGCGCCTGACCCGGCGGGGCGAGCGCCGCTTCGCGGTGCACGGCACGCCCAGCGACTGTGTGGTGATGGCGCTGCACCATCTGATGGCCGACGCGCCGCCCGACCTGATCCTGTCCGGCGTGAACCGCGGCGCCAATCTGGCCGACGAGGTCGCGTACAGCGGCACCGCCAGCGCGGCGATGACCGGCCTGTTGATGGGCACGCGCGCCATCGCGTTGAGCCAGGCGTTCCGGGACCGCACCCATGTCCGTTGGGAAACCGCCCGCGCACATGCCCCGGGCCTGATCCGGGCGCTGTGGGCCGATTGGCCCGGCGGTGTCGCCTACAACCTCAACTTCCCGGACGTGCCGCCGGACGCGGTGGCCGGGTTCCAGGCCTCGCGCCAGGGCGGCGGGTCGATCCTGGCGATCGACGTGGAGCACCGCACGGACCGGCGCGGCCAGGATTATTTCTGGCTGGGCTTCCGCCGCCATTCATCGGAGGCCGGCCTGCCGCGCACGGCCGACCTCGGACCCGACACCGACGTAGGGGCCTTGCGCCAGGGCCGGGTGGCGGTGACGCCGCTGCGCTTCGACCGCACCGCGCACGACCTGCTGGCCGGGCTCGACGGACGGTTGAAGGCGCTGTCCATTCGGGGCTGATCCCGCGACATCGGCTTGAAACCGGGCGGCGGCCCGGCGGACACTCCCGGGAACGATAATCAGAACGAACCGGGAGGAGCGCCCATGCATGGGCTCATGATGGACATGCCGCTCATGATTTCCGCGATCATGGAGCATGCCCGCCACAACTTTCCCCGCCGGGAGATCGTCACGCGGACGGTCGAGGGTCCGATCCACCGCTACACCTACGCCGACGCCTACGAGCGCATCGGGCAATTGGCGAATGCCCTGACCGCCCTGGGGGTGAAGCCCGGCGACCGTGTGGGCACGCTCGCCTGGAACACCCACAGGCATTTCGAGATGTATTACGCCGTGTCCGGGCTCGGGGCGGTGCTGCACACCGTGAATCCACGACTGTTCCAGGACCAGATCGTCTACATCATCCGCCATGCCGGTGACCGCTTCCTGTTCACCGACCTGACCTTCGTGCCGTTGCTGGAGGCGTTGCAGGACCATCTGCCCGAGGTTGAGGGCTACGTCGTGATGACCGACCGCGCCCACATGCCGGCGACCAGGCTCAGGAACGCCATGTGCTACGAGGAACTGCTGGAGGCGCAGCCGGCGGCCTGGAAACGGCCGGAGTTCGACGAGCGCACGGCCTCGTCCCTCTGCTACACCTCGGGCACCACCGGCAATCCCAAGGGCGTGCTGTACAGCCACCGTTCCACGGTGCTGCATGCGCTGGGCGTGCTGGCCTGCGGGCCGAACCACCTGCACGAGGGCGACGTCACCATGCCCATCGTGCCGCTGTTCCACGCCAACGCCTGGGGCGTGGCCTACATGGCGCCGATCGCGGGCGCCAAGATCGTGTTCCCCGGCATGCGCTACGACGGGAACATGCTCTACGAGCTGATGGAGCAGGAGGGCGTCACCACATCCGCGGGTGTGCCCACCGTGTGGTTCGGCCTCCTGGGCTACATGCGCCAGCACAGTCTGCGCTTCTCCACGGTGAAGCGCATCGGCATCGGCGGTTCGGCGGCACCACCGGCCATGCTGCGCGAATTCATCGAGACCTATGGCGTCGAGCCCTTCCAGGGATGGGGCATGACCGAACTCAGTCCCGTCGGGACCCAGGGGGCGTTGCCGTTCGACCTAAGGGGGGCGCCGATCGATGAGCAGGTCGCCTACAAGAGCCGGCAGGGCCGCGCCCTGTTCGGGGTGCGGTTGAAGGCCGTGGATGCGGGCGGTAGGGAAATCCCCCACGACGGCAAGGCGTTCGGCGAGCTTCTGTGCCGCGGCTATTGGGTTGCCTCCGGCTACTTCCGGGACGATGAGGCGACCCGCGCGGCCATGACCGCGGATGGCTGGTTCCGCACGGGCGACGTGGCCTCGTTCACGCCGGACAACGTCATGTCCCTGGTGGACCGGTTCAAGGACGTCATCAAGTCGGGGGGCGAGTGGATCAGCTCCATCGACCTGGAAAACGCCGCCGTCGGCCACCCGAAGATCGCGGAAGCCGCCGTCGTCGGCGTGCCCCATCCCAAGTGGGACGAGCGGCCGGTGCTCGTCTGCGTTCCCGCCCCGGGCGAGCCGCCGACCGCGGACGAGATCCTGGCCTATCTGCGCGGACGTGTGGCCAAGTGGTGGCTGCCCGATGCGGTCTACTTCGTTCCCGAACTGCCCCATACCGCGACGGGCAAGATCATGAAGTCCAAGCTGCGCGAGCAGTACAGGGACGTCCTGTCGGCCGCGGCGGAGTAGGGATCGAGCCCCGCCCCCGCATGTGCGGGGACGGGGTGTCATGAAACTGTAATCTTCCCGCAACAATTCTGTTTGCCGAATGGGTTAAAAGGCCGTTGCCGGCGGGCTGCCTCCGTAGGGAGCGGGTGGTGGCCGTCCATTGCGCCAGGGAGGATGACAGTGAGGAGCATTGCGCTCGCCCGTGCCGCGGCTGTGGCCATGGCCGTCACCATTGCGGCATCCGGGGCCGCGAACGCCCAGTCCCGTGACCAGATCCGCATTGTCGGCTCGTCCACGGTGTATCCCTTCGCGGCTGCCGTGGCGGAAAACCTCGCCCGCACCACCGGCTTCCGGGCGCCGATCGTCGAGTCGACCGGCACCGGGGGCGGCATGCGCCTGTTCTGCGGCGGCGTGGGGCCGCAGCATCCCGACGTCACCAACGCGTCGCGCCCGATCACCAAGTCCGAGATCGAGAACTGCCGGAACAACGGCGTCACCGAGATCGTCGAGGTCCCGGTCGGCTACGACGGCATCGTGATCACCCTCAAGCGCGGCTCCCAGAAGGTCGACCTGACCCGCGAGCAGATCTGGAAGGCGCTCGCCCGCAATGTGCCGGTGAACGGACGGCTGGTTCCGAACCCGTACAAGACCTGGAACGAGGTTGATCCCAAGCTCCCGAATTGGCCCATCGAGGTGATGGGCCCGCCGCCGACATCCGGTACCCGCGATGCCTTCAACGAGCTGGTGATGGAGACCGGCTGCCACAACGTGCCCGAGATCAAGGCGATCTCGGACAGCAGGCAACGTGTCTCCGCCTGCACCCAGGTGCGCGAGGACGGCCGCTACATCGAGGCCGGCGAGAACGACAACCTGATCATCCAGCGTCTCGCCACCGGCCAAGCCGGCTTGATGGGGGTCCATGGCTATTCCTTCCTGGAGGAGAACCTGGACAAGATCGAGGTGGCGAACGTGGAGGGCGTCGAGCCGACCTTCGAGGACATCTCCTCCGGCAAGTACCCGGTCGCGCGGACCATCTTCTTCTACGCGAAGAAGGCGCACATCGGCATCATCCCCGGCATGCGCGAGTACATGACCGAATTCGTGTCGGATCGCGCCATGGGGGAAAGCGGGTACCTGGAGCAGCGTGGCCTGATCCCCCTTCCGCCTGAAAAGCTCGGCGAGGTGCGGGAGACGGTCCGCAGCCTGAAAACCATCGCCCAATGACCGGCTGACACGTAGAACCTTGCGACACGGCCCCTGCCGCACGCGGCAGGGGCCGTTCCCACATTGGTCAACGGACCTGCCATGCCGCTTTCCATTCTGCTCGCAACCCTTCTTGTCCTTGCCGGGATCGGCTATGCGATGGGCAAGGGGCGGGCGTCCGCACTGGCGGGCGCCGGGCAGCCCGCCAGTGCGCCTGTGCGGCTCCACTCGCAACCGACCTACCACGGCTGGTATGTTGCAATCTGGTGCGGCCTGCCGGCCCTGCTCCTGCTGGCGGCTTGGATCGTGGTCCAGGGCCCCGTGGTGCAGGCCTTGGTCGAGAGCGGGTTGCCGCCGGAATTGCGGTCGCTGCCCCCCGACCGTCTGGCGCTCCTGATGGTCGAGGTGCGGAACCTCGCGTCGGGGCTTGTGCCGGCCGGGCCCAACACGGACCCGGCCCTGGTCGACGCCGCCGAGCGGCTGAACGATTTGAACCGGATCGGCAACGCGGCGGCCTGGGTGCTCGTCCTGGGGGTGGCCATCGCCGGCCTGGCTTACGCCCGCCGCCGCCTGCTCCCGCAACTGCGTGCCCGCCACTTCGTGGAGCGGGTGGCCAACGGCGCCCTGGCCGCAAGTTCGCTCATCGCCATCCTGACGACGGTGGGCATCGTGCTGTCGCTGCTGTTCGAGGCGATGCGCTTCTTCACGATGGTCTCGCCGCTCGAGTTCCTGTTCGGCACCACCTGGAGCCCGCAGACCGCGATCCGTGCCGATCAGGCGGGCGGGTCGTCGGGTGCGTTCGGTGCCGTCCCGCTGTTCACGGGCACGATGCTGATCGCGGCGATTGCCATGGTGGTGGCGGTGCCGATCGGATTGATGTCGGCCATCTACCTGTCCGAGTACGCTCCGCGGCCCGTGCGGGCATGGGTGAAGCCGATCCTGGAGGTCCTGGCCGGCATCCCGACGGTCGTCTACGGCTTCTTCGCCGCGCTGACGGTGGCGCCGCTCATCCGCGAACTCGGCGGCATGGTCGGTCTCGAGGTGGCGTCGCAGAGCGCGTTGGCCGCGGGGCTGGTCATGGGCATCATGATCGTGCCCTTCGTCAGTTCGCTGTCCGACGACGTCATCAACGCCGTGCCGCAGTCGTTGCGCGACGGATCCTACGGGCTGGGCGCGACCCGCGCCGAAACCATCCGCCAGGTGGTCCTGCCCGCGGCCCTGCCGGGCATCGGCGCGTCCTTCATCCTGGCGTTCAGCCGGGCGCTGGGCGAAACCATGATCGTGGCCATGGCCGCGGGCCTGGCCGCCAACCTGACCGCCAACCCGCTGGCCGCCGTGACCACGGTGACGGTGCAGATCGCCACCCTGCTGGTGGGCGACCAGGAGTTCGACAGCCCCAAGACCCTGTCGGTGTTCGCCCTGGGCCTGATGCTGTTCCTGGTGACATTGACGCTGAACGTGATCGCCCTGCGCATCGTCCAGAAATATCGGGAAAAATATGACTGACGTCGCCACCTCCATCGGTGCCGCCGCGCAGACCCCGCCGCGGGCGGTCGCCAGTCCGCACATGACCGATGCGGCGAAGGCGCGCCTTCGCCGCCGGTACCGGGCCGAGCAGCGCTTCAAGATGTTCGGCGTCGCGGCCATCGCCGTGGCGGTGCTGTCGCTGGTGGTGCTGCTGGGCGACATCGTCTGGCGGGCCCGGGGCGCCCTGATCCAGACCCAGGTGCGGCTGGAGGTCGTGCTCGACCCGCAGGCGCTGGGCATCCAGGCGGCCGGCGGGACGCCGACGACCGCGGAAATCCGGCTCGGCGACTTCGAGCGTGCGGTTGCGCAGGCGCTGTTCGCCGCCTTGCCTGAGGTGACGAACCGGTCCGAACGCAGACTGCTGCAGCGCATGGTCAGCGAAGGGGCCGGGGCGGAGTTGCGGAACAAGGTGGTGTCCGACCCGTCGCTGCTCGGCCGGACGGTCGAGTTCTGGGCGCCGACGCGGTCCGACATCGACCTGCTGGTCAAGGGCCAGATCGACCGCCGCGTGCCCGAGGATCAGCGCCGGGTGCGCGACATCGAGATCCAGTGGATCGAAAAGCTCGACGCGCAGGACAAGGTCCGGTCCGCCTTCAACACGCGCTTCTTCTCCGGCAGCAACTCCTCCAACCCCGAACAGGCCGGCGTGTGGGGCGCCATCATCGGCTCGCTGCTCACCTTGTCGGTGACCGCGTTCCTGGCCGTCCCCATCGGGGTGATGGCGGCGGTCTACCTTGAGGAGTTCGCGCCGAAGAACCGGCTGACCGAGTTGATCGAGGTCAACATCAACAATCTCGCGGCCGTGCCGTCGATCGTCTTCGGCCTGCTCGGCCTGGCCGTCCTCCTCAACTTCATGGGGCTGCCGCGGTCCGCCCCCCTGGTCGGCGGCATCGTGCTGGCATTGATGAGCCTGCCGGTGATCATCATCGCCACCCGCGCGTCGCTGCGGTCGGTCCCCCCGTCCATCCGCGAGGCGGCATTGGGGATCGGGGCGTCGAAGATGCAAGTGGTGCTGCACCATGTGCTGCCGCTCGCCGTGCCCGGCATCATGACCGGCACGATCATCGCCATGGCCCACGCCCTCGGCGAAACCGCGCCCCTGCTGATGATCGGCATGAACGCCTTCTTCACCGACGTGCCGTCGGGCTGGATGTCCTCGGCCACGGTGCTGCCGGTGCAGGTGTTCACCTGGGCCGAGGACGCCCAGCGGGGCTTCCTGGAAAAGACGTCGCTGGCCATCTGCGTTCTTCTGCTCTTCCTGCTCTCGATGAACGCGATCGCCATCTATCTCCGTAGGAAATTCGAACGCCGGTGGTGAACATGACCGCAGCCACGCCCGTGACGGGACAGGCCTGGACGACCGATGCCGCAGGCACGGCGGCCCGCCAGCCGTGGAAAATGACCGCAAGGGACGTGCATGTCTTCTACGGCGCCAAGCATGCGCTGAAGGGCGTCGACCTGAACCTTGCCGAGCGCAAGGTGACGGCGTTGATCGGGCCCTCGGGGTGCGGCAAGTCCACGTTCCTGCGGTCCTTGAACCGCATGAACGACACGATCGAGAACTGCCGCGTGGAAGGCCGGATCGAACTGGACGGCCAGGACATCTATGCCAAGGACATCGACGTGGTGCTGCTGCGCGCCCGCATCGGCATGGTGTTCCAGAAGCCGAACCCGTTCCCGAAGTCGATCTACGACAACATCGCCTACGGCCCGCGCATCCACGGTCTGGCCCGCAACAAGGACGAGATGGACCAGGTCGTCGAGACCTCGCTGCAGCGCGCCGGCCTGTGGAACGAGGTGAAGGACCGCCTGCGCGATCCCGGCACCGGCCTGTCCGGCGGCCAGCAGCAGCGGCTGTGCATTGCCCGCGCCATCGCGGTCAGCCCCGAGGTGATCCTGATGGACGAGCCGTGCTCGGCGCTCGATCCGATCGCCACCGCGCACATCGAGGAACTGATCGACGAGCTGCGCGAAAACTTCACCATCGTGATCGTGACCCACAACATGCAGCAGGCCGCCCGCGTGTCGCAGACCACGGCCTTCTTCCACCTCGGCCAGATGGTCGAGGCGGGCGACACCGAGGAGATCTTCACCCAACCGCGCGATGCGCGGACCCAGGGCTACATCACTGGCCGCTACGGTTGACGGCCGCGGGCGGGCGGGTGCGCGCCGCCCAGACCCGCCCGGCCCCTCCACCCAGGTCCCCGGCCCCCGCCCGGTCGGTGTCCGGCATGCGCACGACGAGGACCCGCCCGACATGCCCGAGCACATCGTCAAGTCCTTCTCGGCCGAACTGCAGCGTCTGTCCGACCTGATCACCCAAATGGGCGGATCGGCGGAGGCGCAGGTCGAGGCCGCCGTCCGTGCGGTCGCGCGCCGGGATCCGGACATCGCCGCCGCGGTGGTCGGCGCCGACGCGCGGGTGGACGCCTACGAGACGGAGGTGGACGCGGAGGCGGTCCGCCTGCTGGCGTTGCGCCAGCCCATGGCCGGCGACCTGCGCGAGATCCTGGCGGCGCTGAAGATCGCGGCCGAGCTGGAGCGGATCGGGGACCACGCCGCCAACATCGCCAAGCGCGCCATCACCCTGTCCAAGATGCCCGCGGCCCCGCCGGCCACCGCCATCCCGCGCATGGGCCGGCTGGTGCAGGAGATCGTCAAGGACGTGCTCGACGCCTACATCGAACGCGACGTGGCCAAGGCGTTCGCCGCCTGGCACCGCGACGAGGAACTGGACACGCTGCACACGAACCTGTTCCACGAGACGCTCGCCTGCATGACCGGGGATCCCCGCCACATCGCGCCCTGCACGCACCTTCTGTTCATCGCCAAGAACCTGGAGCGGATCGGCGACCACGCGACGAACGTGGCGGAAACCATCCACTTCCTGGTCGTCGGCAAGCCGCTGTCGGAGGCGCGGCCCAAGGGCGACACCTCCAGCACGGCCGTCATCGAATGAACGCGACGTCCAAGCCCATGGTCCTGGTGGTCGAGGACGAGGCCGACCTCCTCACGTTGCTGCGCTACAACCTGGAGAAGGAGGGCTTCCGGGTGGTGACCGCCGGCGACGGCGAGGAAGCTCTGCTGGTCGCCGACGAGCAGACCCCCAACCTGGTGCTGCTGGACTGGATGCTGCCGCTGATGTCGGGCATCGAGGTCTGCCGGCAACTGCGCCGCCGGCCCCGGACGCGCGACGTGCCGATCATCATGCTGACCGCCCGCGGCGAGGAGGCCGACCGCGTGCGCGGGTTGAACGCGGGGGCCGACGACTACATCGCCAAGCCGTTTTCCACCACGGAACTGCTGGCGCGCATGCGCGCGGTGCTGCGGCGCGCCACGCCGGGCATCGCGGACGAGATCCTGCAATTCGAGGATCTGACCATGGATCTGGCGGCCCACCGGGTGCGCCGGAACGGCCGTGAGGTGCACCTGGGGCCGACCGAGTTCCGGCTGCTGCGCCACTTCATGCAGCATCCCGGCCGGGTGTTCTCGCGCGAGCAGCTTCTGGACATGGTCTGGGGCCAGGACATCCACGTGGAGCTGCGGACGGTGGATGTGCACATCCGCCGCCTGCGCAAGGCGCTGAACAACGACGAGGCGGAGGAGGACCTGATCCGCACCGTCCGGTCCGCCGGCTACGCCCTCGACCGGCCGGGGTGAGCCTTGCCGCCGGAGGGTGCGCTCCCTTCCGGTTCACACCAGGAACATCACCAGCATCTCGGCCGAGCAGGCGGGTTTGGCCCCGCCCTCGATCTCCATCGTGCCGTCCACCGTGCACAGCACACGGCCGCCCTCCTGGGTGTCCACCGACTTCAGCACCGCCCGTATGCGCACACGGCTGCCGGTCCTGACCGGGGCGGGGAAGCGCACCCGGTTCAGCCCGTAGTTCAGCGACCCTTTGGCCGGAACCAAGCGCCACAGGTCGTACATGGCCTGCGGAAACAGCGCGAGTGTCAGGAAGCCGTGGGCCACTGTGGTCCCGAAGGGGGACTCCCGTCGGGATCGCTCCACATCGACATGGATCCATTGGTGGTCGCCCGTCGCCTCGGCGAAGGCGTCGACCGTGGCTTGGCCGATTTCGGTCCACGGGCCGGTGCCCAATTCCTGGCCCACGGCGGCCTTCAGCTCCTCGACGCTTTGGAATTCGCGCATTCCCCTCTCCTTGGGCGGGCTGGCCACAAGACACTTTGAACGGACGTTTGGTCTAATCTACAGTCATTGGAAACACGGTCCACCGGGAAGCTGCGGCGCGGGCATGCGCCGGGGCGGGACACCCGGGGGCGATAAGGTCCGCCGCACGGCGGCCAGAACGACAGCGGAGGAAGGAGACGGCCCATGATCCACAGGCGGATTCTGCTCGCGCTTACCGGCGCCGCCGCAATGGCGATGACGGCCCTGCCGACGATGGCCCAGAACAGCGACCCCGTCCGGATCGCCTTCATCGATCCGCTCTCCGGGCTTCTCGCCACGGTCGGCGAAAGCAACCTCAAGCACCTGCAGTTCGCCGCCGAGAAGGTGAACGAGCGGGGCGGCGTGCTCGGTGGCCGCAAGCTCGAGATCGTGCCGTTCGACGGCAAGGCCAGCGCCCAGGAAAGCGTGACGCAGTTGCGCGCCGCTCTGGACCAGGGCATCCGCATCGTCACCCAGGGCAACGGCACGTCCGTGGCGCTGGCCCTCATCGAGGCGGTCGACCGCCACAACCAGCGCAATCCCGGGCAGGAGGTCATCTACCTCAACAACTCGGCCGTCGACCCGGTGCTGACCAACGACAAGTGCAGCTACTGGCACTGGCAGTTCGATTCCAACACCACCATGAAGCTGACCACCCTGGTCCGCACCCTGGCCAAGGACACCAATGTGAAGAAGGTGTTCCTGATCAACCAGGACTATGCGTTCGGCCAGGGCTTCTCGGCGGAGGCCAAGCGGCTTCTGAAGGAGTCGCGCCCGGACATCGAAATCGTGGGTGACGACTTCCATCCGCTGGGCCGCGTGACCGATTTCTCGCCGTATGTGGCGAAGATCAAGGCTTCGGGCGCGCAGGCCGTGTTCACCGGCAACTGGGGCTCGGATCTGGCGCTTCTGATCCGGGCCGGCAGCGAGACCGGGCTGAACGTCAACTATTACACCTTCTACGGCCACGTGGTGGGCGCCCCGACCGCGATCGGTCCGGCGGGCGTGGGCCGGGTGCGCACGGCGGTGCCGTTCCACGACAACCTCGGTCACGAGATCAACAACCCCGAGCTGGTGCAGCTCACCGAGGAGTTCCGCAAGAAGTACAACCTCGACTTCTATGCCGGGTACTTCACCTACATGGTCCAGATGCTGGCGAATTCGATCGAAAAGGCCGGCGGAACGGACATGAAGAAGGTGGCCGCCGCCCTGCACACCGCGGAACTGAACACCCCGGCGGGCGTAATGAAGGTCCGCCAGGACAACCACCAGATCGAGACCGACTTCGTGGTCGCGGTGCTGGAACGGGGTGTGCCGATCCAGGCCGAGGGCATCGGGGCCGGCTGGAAGACAGAAGCCAAGTTCCCGGCCCGGGACATCAGCATGCCGACCACCTGCAAGATGAAGGTTCCAAGCTGACGGCCGCCGCATGAACGCCCGGCGCCCCGCAACCGCATGCCGTCGCCCGGCGACGGTTATGGCGGGGACGGGGCGCCGGCTTCCGTCCGTCCCCCGGGCGGGGGCATGGACGGCCGAGCACCGCAGCAGGCCTGGAAGACGGTCATGGAACTCGTCGCGATCTCGCTTCTGAACGGCGTGCTCTACGGCATGCTGCTGTTCATGCTGGCCAGCGGGCTGACGGTGATCTTCAGCCTCATGGGGGTGCTGAACTTCGCCCACGCCAGCTTCTACATGGTGGGCGCCTATTTCGCCTACACCATCAGCCGCTACGTCGGTTTCTGGCCGGCCCTGTTCATCGCGCCCGTGGCGGTCGCGCTGTTCGGGGCCGCGGTCGAACGCTGGGGCCTGCGCACGGTGCACCGGCACGGCCATGTGGCCGAGCTGTTGTTCACCTTCGGCTTGGCCTTCGTGATCGAGAAGGTGGTCATCATCGTCTGGGGCCTGGTCCCGGTGCCCTACCGCATCCCCGCCGGTCTCGACGTCCCGGCCCTGACCCTGTTCGGCACGGATGTGTCGGCCTACCGCATCTTCATGCTGTGCGTGTCGGTGGCGATCTTCGCCGGCCTGTACTGGGGTCTGGTGAAGACCCGCATCGGCCTGATCGTGCAGGCGTCGCTGACCCATCCGGAGATGGTCGGGGCGTTGGGCCACAATGTGCCCCGCATCTTCACGATGGTGTTCGCGGGCGGCTCGGCGCTGGCCGGCCTCGCCGGGGTGATCGGCGGCAACTATTTGGTCACCAGCCCGTCCATGGCCCTGCAACTCGGGCCCATCGTCTTCGTCGTCGTGGTGCTGGGCGGGCTGGGCTCGGTCACCGGCGCGCTGATCGCGTCCATGCTGGTCGGACTGGTGCAGACCTTCGCGGTCGCCTTCGACCTGTCGTTGGCCGACCTGCTGCGCAACCTGTTCGGCGTGCAGAACGTCCGCGGTTGGTGGATCCAGGAGCTCCTGGAGCTGAACCTGTCCCGGACGGCCCCGGTCCTGCCGTTCCTGCTGCTGGTCCTGATCCTCATCGTCCGCCCGCGCGGCATTCTGGGAACCCGCGAGACATGACAGCGCGACACACCTTCGCGGGGACGGGGGCGGCGTCCCGCGCCAACGTTGCCGGCGTCGCATCCTATCTGGCGGCCTGGTTGGTGGCGGCGGCGTTCGTGCTGGTCCTGCCCCTGGTCCTGACCAGCAACTTCCACATCTCGCTGATGAGCCAGATGGGGATCGCGGTCGTCTTCGCGCTCTCCTACAACATGCTGCTGGGGCAGGGCGGGATGCTCAGTTTCGGCCATGCCGTCCTGTTCGGGTTGGGCGCCTTCTGCGCAATCCATGGCATCCGCTGGCTGATGGACGGGCTGTGGGCGCTGCCGCTGGAACTGATTCCGCTGGCCGGCGGTGTGGCGGGGCTGTTCTTCGGCATCCTGATCGGCGCCGTCGCCACCCGCCGGGCCGCCACGGCCTTCGCCATGATCACGCTGGGTCTGGGCGAGCTGATCGCCACCTCGGCGATCATGTTCAAGGGGTTCTTCGGCGGCGAAAGCGGCGTCACCGCCGACCGCATGGTCGACCAGCGGCTCCTGCCCTTCACCTACGGTCCCAGCATCCACGTCTACTACCTGATCGCGGCGTGGATGTTCCTGGCCACCCTGCTGATGTACCTGCAAACTCGCACGCCGCTCGGCCGCATGGCCAATGCCGTGCGCGACAACCCGTTGCGGGCGCAGTTCGTCGGCTACGACCCGTACATGGTGCGGTTCTTCCAGTTCGCCCTGTCCGGCTTCTTCGCCGGCATCGCGGGCGGCCTGTTCGCCATCAACCACGAGCTGGTCAACTTCGAGGCGGTGGCCGCCGGCCAATCGGGGCTGGTGCTGCTGATGACGTTCATCGGCGGGGTCGGCCACTTCTTCGGGCCGGTGCTGGGGGCCATCCTGGTGACCCTGCTGCAATCCACCCTCAGCCTCGTGACCGGCGCCTGGATGCTTTATTTCGGCATCCTGTTCGTGCTGATGGTGATGTTCGCGCCGGGCGGGATCGCCGGCCTGATCGCGATGCATGCCCCGGCCGTCCGGGCGGGACGGCTGCACACGCTGGCCGTGCCCTACCTGCGCGCGCTCGTCCCCGCGCTGATGGTGTTCGCGGGCTTCGTCCTGTTCGTCGAGGTCAACTACCACCTGTCCGCCCACGGGGGCCGCGGGCCGGTGCGGGTCTGGTGGATGGGCTGGGAGGCCGGATCGCCCCTGACCTGGATCGCCGTCGCGGTCCTCGTCCTCGGCGGCGGCTGGTGGCTGCGGCGCGAAGCCCGCGGCGTGCGCGCCGCCTGGGGCGAAGTCGATGGCTATATCAAGAGCGGGGGAGGCCAATGACCGTCGCCGCCATCGAACTGGCCGGGGTCACCAAGAACTTCGGTCTGACCCGGATCATCCAGGGCGTGGACCTGTCGATCCGGGCGGGCGAGCGGCACGCCATCATCGGCCCCAACGGCGCCGGCAAGACGACGCTGTTCAACCTGATCAGCGGCCGCCTCACGCCCACCGGCGGATCGATCCGCCTGCACGGGCAGGAGATCGCGGGCCGGGCGCCCCACCGGATCAACCGCATGGGGCTGTCCCGCAGTTTCCAGGTGACCAGCCTGTTCCAGCGCATGACCGCGTTCGAGAACATCCGCTGCGGCCTGCTGTGGGCGCGCGGCTACCGCTACTCGTTCTGGCACCTGCTCGGGTTCCAGCGGCGCTTGAACGAAGAGGCGCAGGCCATCCTGGAGCGTCTGCACCTCGCCCATCGCCGGGATGTGCCGGCCGGGCTCCTGTCCTATGCCGAGCAGCGTGCGTTGGAGATCGGGGTGACCATCGCCGGCGGGGCCGACGTGATCCTTTTGGACGAACCCACCGCCGGCATGAGCCACACGGAGACCGACCAGGTCGTGCACCTGATCCGCGAGGCCACGGCCGGCAAGACCCTGCTGATGGTGGAGCACGACATGGGCGTCGTCTTCGACCTGGCCGACCGGATCAGCGTGCTCGTCTACGGCCAGTTGATCGCAACCGACGTGCCCGAGCGTATCCGTGGCAACAAGGCCGTCCAGGAAGCCTATCTGGGCCAGGAGGTCGCCTGATGCTCGAGGTCCGCAACCTCAATGCCTATTACGGCAAGATCCATGTGCTGCAGGGCGTGGATCTGGACATCCGCGAGGGCGAGATCGTCAGCCTTCTCGGCCGCAACGGCGTCGGACGGTCCACCACCTGCAAGGCGATCATGGGCCTGGTCCCGCCCGTGGGCGAGATCCGCTATCGCGGCCAGTCCATTGCCGGACTGAAGGCCCACGAGATCGCCCATCATGGCATCGGCTACGTGCCCGAGGACCGCCAGATTTTCCCCGCCCTGACGGTGCGGCAGAACCTGGACCTGGGGCGCAAGTCGGGGAAGAACGGCGGGCGCTGGTCCATGCGCGACATGTTCACCCTGTTCCCCCGGCTGGAGGAGCGCGTCGACGTGCCCGCCGGGGCGCTGTCGGGCGGCGAGCAGCAGATGCTGACCATGTGCCGCACGCTGATGGGCGATCCGGACCTGATCATCATCGACGAGCCGACCGAGGGCTTGGCGCCCAAGATCGTGGAGCAGGTCGGCGACTTCCTGGCCGAGATCACCCGGCGGGGTCTTTCGGTCCTGCTGGTGGAGCAGAAGTTGACCATCGCGCTGCGGATTTCCCACCGGCTCTACGTCATGGGGCACGGGCGCATCGTCTTCGAGGGATCGCCCGCCGACCTCGCCGCCGCCGACGGCGTGCGCAAGGAGTGGCTGGAAGTCTAGGACGCCGCCGACCGGGCATGCCGGGGCGGGGTGGAAGCGGATGAACGAAACGGGTCGCGGCAAACGCGGCCCTCGGACGCGGGGAGCATTGGCATGAGCGTGGTTCGCTACGAGCGGCAGGGGGCGGTTGGCATCATCCTGGTGGACAGCCCGCCGGTGAACGCCTTGTCCAAGGACGTGCGCGCAGGGCTGGTCGCCTGCCTCGAGCAGGGGTTGGCGGATGCTCAGGCCAAGGCGCTGGTGCTGGCCGGCGGAGGCCGGACCTTCATCGCCGGTGCGGACATCCGGGAGTTCGGCCAGCCCCTGGCGCAGCCGGACCTGCACGAGGTCATCCGGCGTTACGAGGAAGCCTCCAAGCCCGTCGTCGCCGCCATCCACGGCACCGCGCTCGGCGGCGGCCTGGAGACCGCGTTCGGCTGCCACTACCGTGTGGCGGTGAAATCGGCCGTGGTCGGCCTGCCGGAGGTGAAGCTGGGCATCCTGCCGGGGGCCGGCGGCACCCAACGCCTGCCCCGGCTGGCCGGGGCCGAGGCTGCCATCCAGATGATCACCACCGGCGAGTTCGTGCCGGCGGCAAGGGCCCGTGACCTCGGCATCGTCGACGAGATCGTGGACGACCTGCTCCCCGGCGCCATCGCCTTCGCCGAGCGCATCGTGGCCGAGGGCAAGCCGCTGCGCCGGATCCGCGACCTGGCCGGCCCGGCCCACGATCCCGCGCTGTTCGAGGCCGCCCGCAAACGCCAGCCGGGCAACCTGCACGCCCCCCAGCGCTGCATCGACGCGGTCGAGGCGGCGGCCACGCTTCCCATCGACGAAGGCATGAGGCGCGAGCGCGAACTGTTCCAGCAGTGCATGGACCACCCGCAGCGCCGCGCCCTGATCCATGTCTTCTTCGCCGAGCGCGAGGCTTCCAAGATCCCGGACGTGCCGTCCGACACGCCCGTCCGTCCGATCCGGTCCGCGGCCGTTCTGGGGGCCGGCACCATGGGCGGCGGCATCGCCATGAACTTCGCCAACGCCGGTATTCCGGTCGTGGTGGTGGAACAGGCGCAGGACGCGTTGGATCGCGGCCTCGGCACCATCCGGAAGAACTATGCCGGCACCGTTTCCAAGGGCCGCCTGTCCCAGGCCGACATGGACAAGCGCATGGGCCTGATCCGTGGCTCGCTGGACTTCGCCGACGTGGCCGACGTCGACATCGTCGTCGAAGCGGTGTTCGAGGAGATGGACATCAAGCTGGACGTGTTCCGCCGGTTGGATGCCACCGCCAAGGCCGGGGCGATCCTGGCCACCAACACCTCGACCCTGGACATCGACCGCATCGCCGCGGCCACCAAGCGCCCGGCCGACGTGATCGGCACCCACTTCTTCAGCCCGGCCAACGTGATGAAGCTGCTGGAGGTCGTGCGCGGCAGGCAGTCGGCCAAGGACGTGATCGCCACCGCCATGAAGCTGGGCAAGACGCTGTCCAAGGTGGCGGTGCTGGCCGGCAATTGCGACGGCTTCATCGGCAACCGCATGCTGAAGCCGTACATCACCCAGGCCGAGTTCCTGCTGGAGGAGGGCGCCTCGCCCGCCCAGGTGGACCGGGTGCTGGTCGAGTACGGCATGGCCATGGGCCCGTTCGCCATGTCGGACCTGGCGGGTGTGGACGTGGGCTGGCGCATCGCCAAGCGCCGCGATGCGGAAATCGGCCCGACCAACCGCCGCCGTCCGCAGATCACCGACCGGATCGCCGAGCGCGGCCGCTACGGCCAGAAGACCGGCGCCGGCTTCTACCGCTACGAACCCGGCAACCGGACGCCGCTGCCGGATCCCGAGGTGGACGAGATCATCAAGGCCGAGGCCGCACGGGTGGGTGTGCGCCGACGCGAAATCGGGGACGAGGAGATCCTGAAGCGCTGCCTGTACGCCCTCATCAACGAGGGTGCCAGGATCCTGGAGGAGGGCATCGCGATCCGGGCCTCGGATATCGACATCACCTACATCTACGGATACGGGTTCCCGGCCTGGCGCGGTGGGCCGATGTTCTGGGCCGACGAGGTCGGGCTCGCGCAGATCCAGGCGGATATCGACCGCTTCCGCGGACAGCAACCGACGGAATGGGAACCGGCACCGCTGCTCGAACGCCTGGCCCAGGCGGGCAAGGGCTTCAAGGATCTCTGACAAGGGCGGCGGCACTAGCCAAGGAGTGGACCGATGGACCTTCGCTTCACGAAGGATGAGGAAGACTTCCGCACCATGGTGCGGGCCTGGTTCCAGGAGAACGTGCCCGCGTCCCTGCGCAAGAAGGTCGTGGAGGGGCTGCGGCTGTCCAAGGACGACACCGTCGCCTGGCAGCACAGGCTGAACGCGCGCGGCTGGCTCGCCCCGCACTGGCCGGTGGAATACGGCGGCACCGGCTGGACCCCCATCCAGGCCCACATCTTCGAAGAGGAAATGGCCATGGCGGGGGCGCCGCCGCCGCTTCCCTTCGGCGTCAGCATGGTCGGGCCCGTCATCTACACCTTCGGCTCGGACGAGCAGAAGAAGCACTACCTGCCGCGCATCCTGTCGTCGGAGGACTGGTGGTGCCAGGGCTTTTCCGAGCCGGGGTCCGGGTCGGACCTGGCCAGCCTGCGGACCAAGGCGGTGCTGGACGGCGACCATTGGGTTGTCAACGGCCAGAAGACCTGGACCACACTGGCCCAGCACGCCGACATGATATTCTGCCTGGTCCGGACCGAACCCGAGGCGAAGGCGCAGTCGGGCATCTCGTTCCTGCTGATCGACATGAAGACGCCGGGCATCACCGTCCGCCCGATCATCACCATCGACGGCGAGCACGAGGTGAACGAGGTCTTCTTCGACGACGTGCGGGTCCCGGCCGCCAACCTGGTGGGCGAGCGCGGCAAGGGCTGGAGCTATGCCAAGTTCCTGCTCGGCAACGAGCGCACGGGCATCGCGGGGGTGGGCCGCTCCAAGCGCCAGTTGCAGCGGCTGCGCCGGATCGCGTCGGCCGAGCATGTGGATGGCCGCCCGCTGATCCAGGACCCGCTGTTCCGCCGCAAGATCGCCGAGGTCGAGGTGGAGCTGGCGGCGCTGGAAATGACGGTCCTGCGCGTGGCCGCCAACGCCACCGCCGGCCACGGGCCGGGCCCGGAGGCGTCGATCCTCAAGATCAAGGGCACCGAGATCCAGCAGGCGATCACCGAACTGCTGGTCGAGGCGGTCGGCCCCTACGCCCTGCCGTTCCAGCCCGACGCGATGGAGGAGGGGTGGAACGGGGAGCCGGTCGGGCCCGAACACGCCGCACCCGTGGCGCCCACCTACTTCAACTGGCGCAAGGTCTCGATCTACGGCGGGTCGAACGAGATCCAGCGCAACATCCTGGCCAAGGCGGTGCTGGGGCTGTAGCGGCGCGGGCAGCGCCAACGACAAGAACGCGGACCCCGGCCGGGGTCATCGGCCGGGGTCAGGGGACGAGGGACGCATGGACTTCACGCTTTCCGACGAGCAGCGCCTGTTGCAGGACACCGTGGCCCGCTTCGTGGCCGACCAGTACGGGTTCGAGGACCGCATGGCCGCCACCCGGGCGCCGGAGGGCTTCAAGCGCACCACCTGGGCGAAGTTCGCCGACATGGGGCTGCTGGGCCTGCCCTTCGCCGAGGAGTACGGCGGGATCGGCGGTAAGGCCGAAGAGGTCATGCTGGTCATGGAGCAGCTCGGCCGCGGCCTGGTGGTGGATCCCTGGCTCTGGACCGTGGTCCTGTGCGGCGGGCTGGTGTCGGCCGCGGGCACCCCGCGCCAGAAGGACGAAATCCTGCCTGCGGTGACGGAAGGCCGGATGCTGCTGGCCCTGGCCCATGCCGAGCCGCAGTCCCGCTACACCCTGTCCGACGTGCAGGCGACCGCCGAACAGCGCGGGTCCGACTTCGTCCTGCACGGCCGCAAGACCTTGGTCATGTTCGGCGACAGCGCGGACCACCTGATCGTCTCCGCGCGCCTGGAGGGTGGCCGGCGGGATGAGCGGGGCATCGGCCTGTTCCTCGTTCCGCGCACGGCCAAGGGCGTGGAGGTCCGGGGCTACCCCACCGTGGACGGGTTGCGCGCGGCCGAAGTCGCACTGTCCGGGGTCAAGGTGCCGGTGGATGCGGTGCTCGGGCCGCTCGGCCTGGCCTTCCCCCACTTGCAGGCCGCCGTCGACCGCGCCATCGCCGCACTGTGCGCGGAAGCGGTGGGCGTCATGGGCAAAGTGAACGAGATCACGCTCGACTACCTGAAGACCCGCAAGCAGTTCGGTGTCCCGATCGGCAACTTCCAGGTCCTGCAGCACCGCATGGTGGACATGACCACGGCCTACGAACAGGCCCGGAGCATGATGTATCTGGCCGCCATGCACGCCGACGACACCGACCCCATGCGCCGGCGCCGGCAGGTTTCCGCCGCCAAGGCCCTGATCGGCCGGTCGGGGAAGCTGGTCGGCCAGGGGGCCGTCCAGCTCCATGGCGGTATCGGCATGACCATGGAGTACTCGGTCGGCCACTACTTCAAGCGCCTGACCGCCATCGATCTGACCTTCGGCGACGCCGACCATCACCTGGGATTGTTCGCCGACGCCGCCTGACGCCCCTGGGCGTGAAGTCCCGGGGGCACCCGCCCCGACGGACCGGGAGGACCGCACATGTCCACCATCATCGACCGACGCGATCTGTCGTTCCAGCTCTATGACGTGCTGGATGTGGAGCGGTTCACCCGGCGCCCGCGCTACGCCGACCACAGCCGCGAGACGTTCGATGCGGCGATCGACACGGCCCACCGCATCGCCGCGGACGCCTTCCAACCGCACAACCGCAAGGCCGACGAACACGAGCCCCACATCGTCGACGGCAAGGTCCGCATCATCCCCGAGGTGAAGGCGGCGCTGGACGCGTTTTGTGGCGCGGGGCTGATGGCGGCCGAGCACGATTACGAGCTGGGCGGCATGCAGTTGCCCTGGTCCGTCGGACAGGCCGTGTTCGGGCTGTTCCAGGGTGCCAACGTGGCCACCGTGTCCTATGCGATGCTGACGCGGGGGGCGGCCAACGTCCTGCGGGTCTTCGGTACGGACGAGCAGAAGCGGACCTACCTGCTGCCCATGCTGGAGGGGCGCTGGTTCGGCACCATGGTGCTGACCGAACCGCAGGCCGGTTCGTCGTTGGCGGACATCAAGACCGCGGCCGAACCGGCCGGCGACGGCTCCTACCGGATCACGGGCAACAAGATCTTCATCTCCGCCGGCGACCACGGGCTGTCGGAGAACATCGTCCATCTCGTGCTGGCGCGGATCAAGGGGGCGCCCGCCGGCACGCGCGGCATTTCGCTGTTCCTGGTGCCCAAGTACCTGCCCGACGCCGACGGCCGCCCCGGCCGGCGCAACGACCTCGCGCTGGCGGGCCTGATCCACAAGATGGGCTGGCGGGGCACCACCTCGACCATGCTGAACTTCGGCGAGAACGAAGGCGCCACGGGGTGGTTGGTGGGCGAGGCCGGCCAGGGCCTTGCCACCATGTTCCACATGATGAACGAGGCCCGCATCGGGGTCGGCATGGCCGCCACCATGCTCGGCTACACCGGCTATCTCCACGCGCTCGAATACGCGCGCGGCCGGCCACAGGGGCGCCACGCCGACGCCAAGGACCCGCTCAGCCCGCAGGTGCCCATCATCGAACACGCCGATGTGCGCCGCATGCTTCTGGCCCAGAAGGCGGCGACGGAAGGCGCGCTGTCGCTCTGCCTCTACGCCGCGTCCCTGGTGGACGACCAGCACACCCATCCCGACGAGACCAAACGCCGGGAAGCCGGGCTTCTGCTCGACATCCTGACCCCGATCGTCAAGGCGTGGCCTTCGGAACACTGCCTCGACGCCAACAGGTTGGCGATCCAGGTCCACGGTGGATACGGCTACACCCGTGAATACCCGGTGGAGCAGTTCTACCGCGACAACCGCCTGAACCTCATCCACGAGGGGACCAACGGGATCCAGGCACTCGACCTTCTCGGACGCAAGGCGACCCTGCAGGGCGGGGCGGTGTTCAGCCTGCTGATGCGCGAGATCCGGGCCACCATCGACGCGGCACGCGGCGGCCCGGCCGAGGATGTGCGCCGCATGGCGGAGGAGCTGGACGCGGCCGTGGCGCTGGCCGAGGCGACGACGGGCACCCTGGCCACTGCGGTCGGTCGCGGCGAGGGCCGCAAGGCGCTGGCGAATGCCGCGCTCTACCTGGACCAGATGGGCCACACCGTGGTGGCCTGGATGTGGCTGCGCCAAGCAATGGTCGCCGCCAACGGGCAGGGCGGCGATGGGGATTTCCGGCGCGGCAAACGCCAGACCGCCCGCTACTTCTTCACCTTCGAGCTGCCGAGGGCTCGGCACTGGGCGTCCGTGCTGCAAGGCCTGGACACCACAACGCTCGACATGGCCGAAGGCTGGTTCTGAGGGGGCGTGAAGCCCCCTCGATGTGATCGGGCTTTCCCCAGTGCCGAGGCCTCAGTGCAGGGGCCTCAACGTGGGGCACCGCCTTCGGGCTTGGGGGTCTTGGGGTCCGGGCGGTCGCCGGTGATATGGCCCGGCGCGTCGGCGTGTTGACCGGTGTCCTTGCCCGCAGTCACCGTCACCCCCGGGCCATCGGCACTGCCACCCACCGGATGGCCCGACGCGTCATTCCGGGCCGCGCTTTGGCCCGCGCCCATTCCTTGGCCCGCCCGGGTGCCACCGGTACCGCCCACGCCGGCACCCGCCGACGGTGTGCGCTTGTCGGTGTGGGCATTCAGGTCGTCCGGCCTGGGATTGGCTGCGTTCTTCTTGCCGTGGGCGGCAAGCGTATCCGGCCCGATGGGCGGGGCCTTGAGTTGCACCATGATGATCTTCGTCCGTCGCGGCTTGGGGCGGACGTGGGCAACAGGAGCGGGCCGGGTCGGTTCCGGCGTCGCAGCCCGCGTGGGTGGGTGGATCCACGCAGCGATAACCCATAAAGATTATCCTTCTTGCTCTATCCTTCTGTTCCGCCCGGCGCTCCCATCCACCTTCGACGGCAATGCACGACCACATCCTCCATGCGGCCCATGATCCGGGACTGGTTGTCCTGTCGGTTGCGATGGCCATGTTCGCGTCCTATGCCGCGCTCGATTTGGCCGAGCGGATCCACGGGGCGCGGCGGGCAGCGGCCTGGGCCTGGACCGGTATGGCGGCCTTGGCTATGGGCGGCGGCATCTGGTCGATGCATTTCATCGCCATGCTGGCGTTCCGCCTGCCGGTGTCCGTCGCCTATGGCGGGTTCCTCACGGCCCTGTCGTTCGGGGCCGCCGTTGTCATGACCGGTGTGGCCTTGGCGGTGATCGTCCGCGGGCCGGCCCGCAGCGTCCGGCTGTTCGGGGGCGGTGCCCTGATGGGCAGCGGAGTCGGTACCATGCACTATGTCGGCATGGCGGCAATGGAGGTGCCGGCGTCCCTGCGGTACGAGCCCGGGCCCTTCGCGGCCTCATTGCTGATCGCGGTCGTGGCGGCGACTGCGGCCCTGTACATCGCCATGAACCGGCCGACCGCATGGCGCAAGGTCGGGGCGGCGGTGGTCATGGGCTTTGCCATTGCCGGAATGCATTTCACCGGCATGGCCGCCGCCGTGTTCGAGGTTCGGCCCGACAGTGTCGCTTTCCCGACCGGTGCCGTCATCGACCAGGAGGCGCTGGCCGGAGTGGTCGCGGTGACATCGGCGGCGATTCTCCTCGTCGGCCTCGTCTCGGCCTCGGTGGACCGACGCTTCTCGGCCCTGACCGCGCGCGAGGCCGAAGCGTTGCGGCGCAGCGAGCAACGGTTTCGGGCATTGATCGAGCAGGGCTCCGACCTGATCCTGGTCATGGATGCCGATCTGGCCATCACCTATGCTGCGGCATCGGCCCGGAAGGTGATTGGCATGGGGGGCCGCGACCTGCCGGGCCGGTCGTTGCTGGACTTGGCGATGCCCGGGGATCGGGCCGCGCTGGTGGGCAGGTTGCGGCCGCTGGTCGCGGAAATGGCCCAGGAGGCCACCGGCGAGGTCCGGATCGCGGGCGCCGACGGCACGACGCGCGACTTCGAGTACGTCGCCCGTGACCTGCGGGCGGACGAGGCCGTAGGGGGCTTGGTCCTGGCCCTGCACGACATCACCGAACGAAAGCGCGCCGCGGCCGAGATGCAGGCGGCCATGGAGGTGGCGCGCGAGGCCAATCGCGTGAAGACCGAATTCCTGGCGAGCATGAGCCATGAGTTGCGAACCCCGCTGCACCAGATCCTGGGGTATGCCGAGATCATGATGCAGCAGGGCTACGGCCCGCTCGATGATCCGCGGTACGTGGAGGACGCGGTCGCCGTCCACGACGGTGCCACCCGTCTGCTCGTCACCCTGAACAGCATCCTGGAGTACACCCGCATCGAGGCCCGCCAGGTGACCTTGCGGCCGGAACCAACGGATCTCGCCCGGATGCTGGAAAGCCTGGTGTCGCGGGTCCGGCCGCAGGCGGCCAAAGGCCGGGTGGAGCTTGTCCTTGAGGAGGGCGGTGCGTACGCGCTTCGCGTGGACGAGCGCAAGCTGCGCCTTGCCCTCGGACATTTGCTGGACAACGCTGTCAGGTTCACGCCCGCTGGCGGCCGTGTCGCAATTCGCGCGATGCTGGATGACGGCATCCCATTGATCCGTGTGGTGGACACGGGCATCGGCATCGCGCCGGAGATGTTGGAAAAGGTCCGCAAACCCTTCGTCCAGTCCGATGCCACCCTGACGCGGAAGTACGAAGGGGCCGGCCTGGGGCTCGCCATCGCCGCCGGATTGGTGGATCTGCATGGCGGCCGACTGGAGATTGAAAGCACCGTTGGCCAGGGGACGGTGGCCACGGTCCGTCTGACGACGGATGCGCTGATTCCAAAGAATGTTCCGGCCGGTGCCTGACACGGTTGCCTGAAGACGGGGCCGAACCATCCGCGCGCTTGCCGCCGGGTTGGCCACCGGGGAACACTCCGGAAAACGGAAACACCGGAGGAGACGCGCCATGAACCTGCCCGAACCCTCGTCCGTTCGCCGCGTGGCCGTCCTGGGCGGCGGCCTGATCGGGGCCAGTTGGACCGCCTTCTTCCTGTCCCGCGGCCTGACCTGCACCGTCTACGACCCGGACTCCGCGGCGGAACCCAAGGTGCGGTCGGTGATCGAAGCCGCCTGGCCGATCCTGACGGAGCTGGGCATGGCGACCGGGGCCGATCCCGCGGCCTGGCGTCTCACCACCGATCCCGCCGATGCGGTCCGCGGCGCCCAGTTCGTGCAGGAACAGGCGCCCGAACGGCTGGAAATCAAGCGGGACCTGTTCGCCCGCATCGACGGACCGCTCGGCCCCGACGCCGTCGTCGCCACCAGCACGTCGGGCCTGCTGGTCAGCGACATGCAGGACGGCCTGGAACATGCCGGCCGCTACGTCGTCGGCCATCCGTTCAACCCGCCGCACCTGATCCCGCTGGTCGAGGTCGTGGGCGGCCGGCTGACCGATCCGGCGGCGGTGGATTGGTCCGTGGCCTTCTACAGGCACCTGGGCAAGGTGGCGGTGCGGCTGAACAAGGAGGTGCACGGCCACATCGCGAACCGCCTGCAGGCCGCCATCTGGCGCGAGGCCGTGCATCTGGTGGCCGAAGGGGTGGCGGACGTGGCGGCGGTGGATGCCGCCGTCGCCTATGGCCCCGGCCTGCGCTGGGCACTTATGGGGCCGCACCTCACCTATCACCTGGGCGGCGGCCAGGGCGGGTTGGAGTGGTTCATCGAGCATCTCGGCCCCAGTGCCGAAGGCCGCTGGAAGGACCTGGGCACGCTGCAAACCATTCCGGACGGGGCGAAGCCGGTTCTGGTCGAGGGCGTGAAGGCGGAGGCCGGCGGGGCATCCATCGACGCGCTGGCCAGGGACCGTGACCGGCTGCTGCTGGGACTCCTGAAACTCATCGGCACGGGCAAGGGGACCCTGCCGTAGGAACGCCTATCGCCGCTCCGTCACCCCCACCTGTCGGCACCACGCCAACACGGGGCAGGTGCCGCAGTGGGGGCGCATGGCCGTGCACACGTGCTTGCCGAAGGGCACGAGCAGGGCGTTGATCTCGATCCAATAGGGGCGCGGCAGTTTGGCCTCCAGGGCCGCCATGGTCTGTTCGGGCGTCCGGGTCGCCACATGGCCCCAGCGGTTGACGACGCGGTGCACATGCACATCGACCGAGACGGCGGGGACGCCGAAGCCGTGCCCCAAGGTCAGGGCGGCGATCTTCGGGCCGACGCCGCGGAACGCGGTCAGTCCCTCCATCGTGTCCGGCACCCGGCCGCCGTGCCGCTCCACGATCTCGGCCGACAGCCGGCGGATGTCCCGGGCCTTGGGTTCGGGAAAGGTGGCGCGGTCGATCCGCCGCGCGATCTCGTCCTCCGGCAGCGCCGCCATCGCCTCAGGGGTGCGGGCGCGGGCGAACAGGCGCTTGGCGAGGACGACCGTGTCCTCGTCCCGCGTGCGGGCGGAGATCAGGCTCGCCACCAGCACCTCGAACGGCGAGGCGTGACCCTGCGCCTTGAGGTCGGGAATGGCCGCCGGCCGTAGCCGCGCGGCCGCCGTGCGCAGCCGCTCGAACACGGCATCCACGTCGAAGGGCCGCTTGGCCCCGGTTTGCGTCTGGACGGTGCTCATGTTCGGGACAACGCTTGGAAGCCTCCGGAATCACCGGTGCTTGCGGCGTTAAGCCCCCTGGCCCGGCCGCAACCGCGCCCCATCTCTGAACCATGGCAATCGACGACGAAGAGAACACGCTGGGCGGCCGGATCGCACGCTACGCCCGCGTCGGCACGGCCATGGGCGGGCTTGCGGCCCGCGTGGCCGGCGAACGGTTCCTGGGTTTGAAGGTGGAGCGCGAACTCCACGCGGCCGAACTGCGCGAGGCGCTGGGCGGCCTGAAGGGGCCGCTGATGAAGGTGGCGCAGATCCTGTCCACCATCCCCGACGCCCTGCCTAAGGAATACGTGCAGGAGCTGTCCCAGCTTCAGGCGGATGCGCCGTCCATGGGCTGGCCTTTCGTCAAGCGCCGCATGCAGGCGGAACTCGGCCCCGGATGGGAGGCGCGGTTCCGAAGCTTCGAACGGACCGCGGCCGCCGCCGCGTCGCTGGGGCAGGTGCACCGGGCGGTGTCGCTGGACGGGCGGGATCTCGCCTGCAAGCTCCAGTACCCGGACATGCAGTCGGCGGTCGAGGCCGACCTGCGCCAGCTCAAGTTCGTCTTCTCCCTCTTCGAACGCTACGACAGCGCCGTGTCCACCCGGCAGATCCACGCCGAACTCGCCGAACGCCTGCGCGAGGAATTGGACTATGTCCGCGAGGCCCGGCACATCGGCCTGTACCGCACCATGCTGGCGGACGAGCCCGGCGTGCATGTGCCCACGGTGTTTCCCGAGCTGTCCACGAACCGCCTGCTGACCATGGAATGGTTGGAGGGCGAAAAGCTGCTGGCCTACCGCGACGCCGGTCAGGAAACGCGCAACCGGTTGGCGTTGCTGATGTTCCGGGCCTGGTACGTGCCCTTCTACTTCCATGGCATCATCCACGGCGACCCGCATCTCGGCAACTACACGGTCCGGCCGGCGGCCGGGAGCGGGGTCGAGGGCATCAACCTCCTCGATTTCGGCTGCATCCGCGTCTTCCACCCCTCGTTCGTGAAGGGCGTCACCGATCTGTACGAGGCGCTGCGGACCGGGGACGAGGATCTGGCGGTTGAGGCGTACCGCACCTGGGGGTTCAGTGATCTGCGCCGCGAGATGATCGACGTGCTCAACATCTGGGCGCGTTTCCTGTACTCGCCGCTGCTCGACGACCGCACCCGCACCATCGCCGGCGACGCGCCGGGCACCTATGGCCGCGAGACGGCGGAGAAGGTGCATGCGGAACTGCGTCGGGTCGGCGGGGTGGAGATCCCGCGGGAGTTCGTGTTCATGGACCGTGCCGCGGTCGGCCTGGGGTCGGTCTTCCTGCACCTCCGGGCCGAGGTGAACTGGTACCGCGTGTTCCAGGACCTGATCGGCGGCTTCGACGTGGACGCGCTGGCCAAGCGGCAGGCCGAGGCACTGACGGCGAACGGGCTGGACGTGCCGGCGTAGCGTGCCCGCACGCGTTGCGCACCCGCGCCCGATCCGGTGCTACGCTTCCCGAAAACAAACGGGAGGGCGCCCATGACCGCGCACGTGTTCGACACCCATGATGTCCTGAACCAGCCGCCGCCCTTGGTCGACCACGACCTGTTCGCCACCGACCGGGCGCTTTCCGACGCCGTTCGTCGGGAAGGGGCCGGGTGGGCGGCCGAGGATCTGTCCGCCTTCGGCCACCTTCTGGGCCGTGCCGAGACGCTGGAACTGGGCGAGCTCGCCAATCGCAACCCGCCGGCCCTGCGGACCCACGACCGCTACGGCCACCGCCGCGACGAGGTGGAGTTCCACCCGGCCTGGCACCGGGTCATGGAAATCGGGGTGGGGCAGGGGCTGCACGCCGCGCCTTGGTCGGATCCCCAGCCGGGCGCCCACGTCGCCCGTGCCGCGGGTGTTGTGATGTTCGTGCAGATGGAGGCGGGCGCCCAGTGCCCGCTGACCATGACCTATGGCGTGGTGCCGGCCCTGCGGCACCGGCCCGACATTGCCGAAGCCTGGCTTCCCAAACTGTTCAGCCGCACCTACGACCCGCGCTTCCGTCCGGTGGCGGACAAGGCGGGCGCCCTGATGGGCATGGGCATGACCGAGAAGCAGGGCGGCTCGGACGTGCGCACGAACGCCACCCGCGCGGAGCCGGTGGACGGCGGAACCTATCGCCTGACCGGCCACAAATGGTTCTTCTCCGCCCCCATGTGCGATGCGTTCCTGGTCCTGGCGCAGGCGCCGGCCGGGTTGACCTGCTTCTTCCTGCCCCGGTTCCTGCCCGATGGCACGCGCAATGCCCTGCGCCTGCAACGGCTGAAGGACAAGCTGGGCAACAAGTCGAATGCCTCGTCCGAGGTGGAATTCCATGGCGCCGTGGGCTGGCGGGTGGGCGAGGAAGGACGCGGCGTTCCGACCATCATCGAGATGGCGAACCACACGCGGCTCGACTGCGCGCTCGGCACCGCCGGTCTGATGCGACGGGCCGTCGCCGAGGCCATCCACCATGCCGCGCACCGCACCGCCTTCCAGCGCCGGTTGGTCGACCAGCCGTTGATGACCAACGTGCTGGCCGATCTGGCATTGGAGAGCGAGGCCGCAACGGCGCTGGTCCTGCGGCTGGCCCGTGCCTACGACCGCCAGACCGATTCCGCAGAGACCGCCCTGCGGCGGCTGCTGACCCCGGCCGTCAAATACTGGGTCTGCAAGCGCGGCCCCATGCTCGGGGCCGAGGCTATGGAGGTGATGGGCGGCAACGGCTATGTGGAGGAGGGGCCGATGCCCCGGCTTTTCCGCGAGCTGCCGCTGAATTCGATCTGGGAAGGATCGGGCAACGTGATGTGTCTGGACGTGCTGCGGGCACTGGCAAAGACGCCCGATGCGCTGGATGCGTTTCGTGCGGAGTTGGCCGACTCCCGCGCCACCGAGCCGCGGCTGGACCGGTTCTGCCATGCCCTGGAACGGAACCTTGCCGATACCGCCGCCATTGAGGCAGGGGCGCGGCGGCTTGTGGAGGGGCTGGCACTGGCGTGGCAGGGGGCGCTGCTGGTCCGCCATGGACCGGCCGTGGTCGCCGATGCCTTTTGCGCGTCGCGGCTGGACGGCGACCATGGCGGGGCCTTCGGCACGCTGCCCGCCGGACTGGACCACCGGGCCATTGTGGAGCGGGCCTCGCCGCACGCCTGACTGGGAGGACCGGTAATTGCTACGGGACGCATGGTCCTCGTGTACCGTCCGGGACTGGCCTTCGGGAGGCGTGAAAAAAGGGCTTGCCCCCGGGGGGCGGGATCCCATATACCGCGTCCCCCGGCCGGAGACGGTCGGGGGCGGGCCCGGCGGCCCGGCAGCATCGGCGAAGCGGAGACGAAAAACTCCGCGGAGGGTGTTGACGGAAACCGGCGGGGTTCCCAAGTAACCGGCCGGTCCCGATGGGGGCCGGCGAAGAGGAGGGCGGACCACGGTCCGGACTTTTCTTCGAGGTGGTCTTGCCGAAGGCGGGCCGCCGCCCCATCTGGGTTTGACCGGCGCCAGCCGGTACGGAACACGCGGCGGAAAAGACTGGTTGACACCGCGGTGCG
>DASQNC010000023.1 GCA_035645145.1 Azospirillaceae bacterium
GTGCGGACCAAGCGGGGCACTGGCGGCCCGGCCATTCGGGCGGTACGGTTCACCAGAGGTTGCGCCGTGCTGACGGTCTCAGGAATGTCCACGAATGAGTTCGGCCCCCCCTGCCCAAGACGCCGGCCGACAAGCGTCCCATGACCTTCGAGGAATGGTATGCGGAGCAGTCGAAACCCTCCCGCCAGCGGAACCTGACGCCGGAGGAGAGGAAGGAATTGGCTGATGACCTGAGGGACTATCGCGCCTACCGCGGCGGCAAGCCAACCAAATGGGGGTACCGGGTGAACCGACGCACTCCCATACGGGAGCCTGAACAGGACGGGTGATCGGGGGCAGTGACCGGCGGGGACGGTGCCGGCAAACACCCGATGACGGGCGGGTCGGACCGGGATGCCGACCATGTATTTACTTCGGGTTGCGCCTTTGCCCAAGGCACCGGCCGGCAACGCACGATCGGGGAGGGACGCGGGATGAGCACGCCGGCCAGGACGATGGAAGACAGCGTCATTGACAGAGTCCGCTGGCTCAGCGGGGGAGGGCGTGAAATACGCGTCTCCATCGTGCACAGCCCGGAGCAGGTTGGCCTGCATGTCACCCGTCAGGAGGTGAATTCCGAATTCGGGCCGATGACGCAGACCATTTACCACGTCTCCGTCATGCCGAACTGGGAGGAGGCGGTGGGCCGGGAGGGGCCGGGCCTCCTGTATGGCGACCCGCGTCGCGGCAACGAGGGACCCCACGTCACGCTCGATGCGCGTCTGGTCCGGAAGGTGGGAAGGTTTTCCATCTACCAAGCGGTCTGGGCGTGCCGGGACCGCGAATCCCAGGTGACCACGCGCAGGGGGTATATCGCCCGCGGTCACCAGGCTTGGGACGACATCGGCGGTTTCATGGCTTTCGGGCATGCCGACACGCCGGAGCGGGCGCTGAGGATCGCGCGGTGGCGGCTGGCGTACTGGCCTCGCCGGGAGAGGTGGCGTCTACGGCTCTGGCCCCTCACAGAGAGGCTTCGGGTCCTGGCGCGAAAGCCTCGGAGCTACGCACGTCGTTTCTGGCTTTTGGCACGCGAGCCTGCGCTGATCGCGGAATGGCTTTGGCTGTTCCGATATCACAGGAGCCGGCGCGCAAGTGGCGGTGAGGCGGCTGAGGATGAGGCCGCGGAGTTGCGGGAGAGGCGTTTGATACTCGCCGGCAAGCACCCCTTCCGGAAGGCTCGGGTGAACAAGCGGGGGCGGCCGCGATAGGCCGGCAAGAGCCACCGGGATGCCGGAACACCCGTCCACACCGGACGAAGACCGACAGGACCGCCCGTACCGGGGCGCCGTGATGTGCCACCACGTTCTTCATTGGCACGAAACAGGAGAAACCGGGACGCCGCAGCCACGATGCCGGCCCAATCCCGGCGGCGCCATCCTGGCCTGAGCCTGGACATAGGGTAGCCGTGGGCGCCCCAACAAAGTGACCGACGACGCGGCCGGGCCGTGATCGTCCGGTTCCAATCCTTCGCAAACACAACAATCCGACAACTGAAAAGGGAGCCGGCCATGCCGAGCACGCCCAGCGCACGCCTGCGCCTGGAGCTTCAGGGGCAGGGGGAAAGCCTGAACACCTGGGGCCAGAAGCTGAACCAGAACGCCCTGGCGCTGATCGACGCGGCGATTGCGGGTGTCACGCCCATCACCGTCACCGGCGATTTCGCCCTGTCCGCCACCAACTACGCCGCCGACCAGCAGCGATCGGCCGTCCTGGTGCTGAACGGCACGCCCGCCGCCCCCTTCACCGTCACCGTGCCCGGCACGGAGAAGGTCTGGACGGTGGTCAACAACACCGGCCGGTCTGCCACCTTCAGGACCGCCGCCGGCACCGGGGCGGTGGTGGCCGGCGGCGACAAGGGCACCGTCTACTGCGACGGCACCCACTGCGGGCTGGCCAGCCTGACCACCGCCCAGGTCAACGCCCTGATCGCCGCCGCCGGCCTGTCGGGCGCGCTGCCGAACCCGGCCGGCAACGCGGGCGAATACCTGCGCACCGACGGAACGGGCGTGTTCTGGGACGCGGTGCCCGCCGTGGACCTGGGCGGCGGGGCGGGTGCGACCATCACCGCGTCCACCGCGCTCACCGCCGCCTCGGCCGTGGTGCAGCCGGTCAACATGGCGGCGGCCGGGCAGAGCGTGACCCTGCCCGACGCCACCGGCCTGTCAAAGGGCGGGCGGAAGTTCGTCATCGCCAACAAGGGCACCCGCGCCTTCGGCATCCGCGCGCACGGCGGCGGCCTGCTGGCGGCGGTGCCAGCCGGCGGGGTGGCGGAACTGCACTTGGACGACAACGCCACCGCCGCGGGCGGCTGGACGGTCACCGGGCGCGGGCTGGAGCCGGCGCTGGTGCTGGTGGACCACACCGCGCCGGGCACGATCACCGGGGTGGTGGGCGTGGCGGTGCGTCTGACCGACATGCTGAGCCTGCATTTCGGAGCCACGGCGACCGGCTTCGCGGCGCTGGCAGTGGACTCCACGCCCGGCACGGTGGCGGTGGGCACCTGGACGGCGGTGGAGGCAGCGGGGGCCGCGACGGTGGCGCACGCTTTCCGCATCAGCGATACCCAGGCGGTCGTGTTCTGGATCCAGGGTGGCAACCACAAGGCGGCGGTGCTGACCGTGGATCCCGCCACGTGTGCAATTGCCGTGGGCACACCGGCGAGCACAACCATCACATGGCTGGGCGACGTGACGTACGCCGGCCGCCCGCTGATCGCGCAGCTCACCTCCACGCTCTACGTGACGCTCCGCAACAGCGGGGGCGCCATCCTGGCGGGGTGTGCAAACGTCAGCGGCGCGGCCGTGAGCATCGGCACGCAGCAGGTGGTCGGGACCGGCGGTCAGCAGGCCCTCGCCGTCCACCGTGTCTCGGACACCACCGCCCTGGCCCTGTACATGGACGACAGCGGCACCGCGGGCTCGCCCTATTCGATCCGCGGCGTGGTGCTGTCGGTGTCTGGCACCACAATCGCCGTGGGCACGGGCGTGGGGATCAACGACACGGCGGCGTCGACCAGCGGCGCCGGCCTGCCGGTCTGCCAGCTCGGCCCGACCAAGAGCCTCGTGGCCTGGCGGGACGCGGCGGGGACGGCGATGCGTGCTGTGTGCTTCACCGTGTCGGGGACCGCCGTGGCCGCCGGTCCGGTGCTCGCGGTGGAGACGGGCAGCATCGAGATCCTGTGGTTCTCCACCTTTGACGCCACCCGTTTCCAGCCCAACCTCTTCGCCCTTGATGGCACCCGGGCGCTGCTCACGTATTGCGGCCCGTCCGGCACGCCGTCCCGCCACGTCGTGCTGACCGAGAGCGGCGGCGCTCTGACCGCCGGGCCCATCCTCTACGGTGTGTGGTCCTACGCCTACGGTGGCAACTTCCCGCAGACCGCACAGGGCTTCCTGGCGTTTGGGACGACCGACAGCAACAACAACCCCATCCACACCGTCCAGGCGGTGACGGTCACCGGGAACACGCTGGCCGTCACCGGCGGACATGCCACTGGCTTCATACTCCGGGAAAATTCGCTTCGCCGGTTCGGCCTGTCCGGCGGCCATTGCGGGATCGTCCTCGGCGGCCGGAACAACGTGTCGGGCAGCGTGGCGGACATCCCGCTGATCGCGCTCTACCGGTTCCGGGCCGGCGACGACAGCCCCCGGCATGTCGGCCACCTGACGCTCCCCAACCTCAGCGCCGCGCTCGGCTCGGGGGTGCCGGTGGAGGTGGCGCCCACAAAGCTCGCGGTCACCGGGCTGGCCTACACCCAATCCACCGCCTCCGCCGCTTCCGTCCGCCTGCTGATCGTGGAGTTCCCCGCATGACCCTGCGCTTCCTGATCCTGGCCGGCCCCACCATCGTGGCGCTGGCGAACAAGGCCGAGCAGGACGCCGAGGGCGTCACCACCGAGGACGCCCGCTATCCCTGGGCCGCCGGCATCACCGAGGTGCGGGGCGTGGCCGCCGCCCTGGTGCCCGCCGACTTCGCGCCCGGCCGCTACGAATGGCGGGACGGCACCTTCGTGCGCCGGCCCGACCCGGCCCCGCCGCCGGAGCCCGCGCCCGGCCCGCTGACCCGGCTTCAGTTCAAGCTCCTGCTGACGCCGGATGAGCGCATCGCCATCCGCGCCAGCGCCGATCCGGTGGTGGTGGACTTCCTCGACCTGCTGCAGGACGCGCAGGAGGTGCGCCTGGACGACCCCAACACGGTGGCCGGCACCCGCTACATGGAGGCGATCGGCCTGCTGGCTCCCGGCCGGGCGGAGCGCATCCTGGCCGGGCAGGTGCCGTGACATGCCGCTGTCCGCACTGACCTTTCGTCCGGGCATCACCCGCGACGACACCGCCACCGCGCTGGAAGGCGCATGGGTGGACGGCAACTGGGTGCGCTTCGTCCGCGGCCTGCCGCAGGCGGTGGGCGGGTACGAGAAGGCCACCACCGACACCGTCCGGGGCCTCACCCGCGGCCTGCACGCCTGGCAGGCCAACGACGGCACCGTCCAGGCGGCCATCGGCACCCACACCCACCTCCATGTCTGGCAGGGTGGCGGCCTGTACGACATCACCCCCGACCGCGCCGCCGGCACCCTGTCCAACCCGTTCGCCACCACCGCCGGTTCCGCCACCGTCACCGTCATCCACACCGCCCACGGCGTTTCGACCGGGGACCGCGTGGCGTTTTCCGGCGCGGCGGCGGTGGGCGGGATCACCCCGGACGGCGAATACACCGCCACCCGGGTGGACGCGGACCGCTACACGATCACCCACGCCACCCCGGCCACCTCGACGGTGGCGGCCGGCGGCGGGGTTTCGGTGGCCTACCGGTACCGGCTGCCGGTGGGGCTGGCGGACGGCACCGGCGGGGCCGGCTTCGGCACCGGCACCTATGGCACCGGCCCGTTCGGCACCAGCGCGGCGGTGGACTTCCTGCCCCGCACCTGGACGCTGGACAACTGGGGGCAGAACCTGGTGGCGGCGCCGCGCGGCGGGACCATCTACGAATGGGCGCTCGATCCCGCGGCCCGTGCGGTGGCGATTGCCGGCGCCCCGGCCCGTGTCGGCTCCATCTTCGTGTCGCCGGAACGCATCCTGGTGGCCTGCGGCGCGCACGACGGCACCGCGTTCCAGCCCATGCTGGTGCGCTGGTCCGACCAGGAGGACAACACCGCCTGGGTGCCGTCCTCGCAGAACCTGGCCGGGGATTTTCCGCTGTCGGTGGGCAACCGCATCGTGCGCGGGCTGCCCACGCGCTCGGCCAACCTGATCCTGACCGATGCCGGCGCCTACGCCATGACGTTCCTGGGCGACCCGACGCTGGTGTACGGCTTCCGGCTGGTGGGCGAGGGCTGTGGCCTGATCGCCCCGCACGCGGCGGTGGAGACCCCGGCCGGCGTGCTGTGGATGTCGAACAGCGGGCAGTTCTTTTCCTGGTCCGGCGGCGGGGTGGCCCCGGTCCCGTGCCCGATGCGCGCCGACCTGTTCGACCACCTGGCTCACGTGCAGGGCGAAAAGGTGGTGGCCGCCCACATCGGCCAGTGGAACGAGGTGTGGTGGCTGTACCCGGACAAGCGGGACGGCAACGAGGTCAGCCGCTACGTGGCCTACAACTATGTCGAGGGCGTGTGGCATGGCGGCCGGCTGGCGCGGACGGCGTGGATCGACGCCGGGGCGTTGCCGCATCCGCTGGCCGTGGACCCGGCCGGGGCGTTGTACTTCCACGAGCGGGGGGCGAGTGCCGACGGCGGGCCGCTGGCGGGGCACCTGCAATCCGGGTTCATCGACCTCGGCGACGGCGACACGCTGATGGCGATCCGCCGGCTCGTCCCCGACTTCAAGGATCTGCAAGGGGCGGTGAGCCTGCACGTGGACACCGTGGCTTGGTCCCAGGCCGCCGCCACCCGCACACCGGTGGGCTTGGTCACGGCGGATACGCAGGCGCTGGATACAAGGCTGACGGCTCGGCTGATGGCCTTGCGCCTTGAGTTCAGCACAGCCCCGGCGGCATGGCGGCTGGGCGCCATGCGGGCCGACCTGCTTCCCACCGGCGCACGGAGATGACCATGGACGCGGAATGGGCGCGCTGCGGGCGGTGGCTCGCGGCGGCGCTGGCGCATGCCGGCGACACCCACACGCTGGACGACGTGCGGGCGCAGGTGGAGCGCGGCGAGGCGCAGTTCTGGCCGGGCCGGACGGCGGTCCTGGTAACCGAGCTGGTCGACTACCCCCGCCTGAAGGCGTGCCGGGTGTGGCTGGGCGGCGGGGAGCTGGAGGAGATCAAGGAAATGGTCCGCAGCGTAGCCGTCTGGGCGAAGGCCCAGGGCTGTGCACGGCTGGAGGTGTTGGGCCGACCCGGTTGGGTGCGGGCCATCGGCGGGCGTCGGCTCGCGGCGTATTCCATCATGGAGGTGTGAGATGAGCGGTGGCGGCAGCAAGAACGTCACGTCCACGACCAGCCCGCCGGATTGGGCGGTGAACCAGGTCACGGGCAACATCAACCTGGCGAACCAGATCGCGGGCCGGGAGTACATGCCCTACACCGGCGAGCGGATCGCCGGTCCGACCCTGCAGCAGAACCGGGCCTCGGAACTGACGCAGCGGCTGGCCGAGGAGAACCCCGGCCTGGACGACATTCGCCAGGCGCAGGGCGTGGCGTCGCGGGTGGGCAGCTACCAGCCGCAACAGGTGCGGGCGGGTTCGCTGAATGGCCGCGACCTGTCGGGCTACACGAACCCGTGGGAAAACCATGTGGTCCAGACCAGCTTGGCCGACCTGAACCGGTTCACCAGCCAGCAGCAGCTGGCGGCCAACGCGCGGGCGGCGGTGGCCGGGGCGTTCGGGGGCACGCGGCAGGCGGTTATGAACGGCGAGGTTGCGCGCGGCGGCATCGACGCGGCGGCGCGCACGTCGGCCGGCCTGCGCTCGCAAGGGTTCGTCCGTGCCCAGGATCTGGCCAGCCAGGACCTGAACCGCGAGATGCAGGCCCAGCTTGCCAACCAATCGGCCGGATTGCAGTCGGCGGGCCTGAACCTCCAGGCGTCGGGCCAGATGGCGCAGAACGCGGCGGCCACCCAGGGCTATCTGCTGCGCAACATCGGCGCCTTGCAACAGTCCGGTGGACAGCATCAGGCGTTGAACCAAGCCCATCTGGACAAGGGGTATGCCGACCACCTGGAGCGGCAGAACTACCCGCTCCAGCAGCTTGCCATCCGGCAAGGGGTGCTGACCGGGGCACCGATGGGCAGCACGACGACGCAGCCGTACTTCCGCAACACCGGCGCCGCGATGATGGGCGGGGCGCTGGGCGGTGCGCAGTTGGGCGGCATGTTCGGCGGCCCCGCCGGCGCGGGCATCGGCGCCGGGCTGGGCCTGCTGTCCCCGTTCATTCGGTGAGGTGGGCCATGGGACTGTTCGACAGGATCATGGGCGGCGACGAGAACGGGGCACCGCGGAACAGGCAGGTGCAGGGGCTGCCCGACATGTTCGCCAACCCCCAGGCCATGGGGCTTTTGGGCATGGCCGGCGGGCTGATGCAGGCCGGCGGGTATTCGCCCACGCCGGTCAGCTTCGGCCAAGCGCTGGGCATGGGCCTCCAGGGTGCGCAGCAGGGCGTGGTGCAGGCATCCGCGATGCAGGACCGGGCACTGGCGCGCCAGCGGCTGCAGGGGCAGCCGGCACCGATTGTTCCACAGCCCGGCCGGTCGCCGCAGGGCATCGCACCGGCCCGGATCGCCACCATGGGCATGGATGAGCTGATCGGGTTGGACATGCGGTCGATGACGACCGAGCAGCTCCAGGCCACGATAAATCGCTGGCGGGTGTTCCGGGAGGGGATGCGATGACGAGCCCGTTTCAGAACGGGATGAACAACCGCGCCTTCAACGATCCCGTGATGGACGTGCAGCGCCGATTAAATTTGGAAGCGGCGTTGGATCGGCGCACGGGGGCACGTCCTCTGGTGCGTGCAGCGGTCGGTGCCGCCTGGACGGCGGAGGATCGGCTTTCAACCATGCGAAAGTTCCATCCGGATGCGCAACCCTATGGTGGGGGCAACTTCGTGTTCATGAGCCCCGTCACCGGGCGCCCAACCCTCTACAACGACGGACACCGCGATGACCGCGGTCATCGCGGGCCTCGCGCACCGGGTTGGCGATGCGGTGACGTCGCGTCTTTTCCCGGAACTGTCCGGTATTTCCCGGAAAGTGGTTTCCATGGGCCCCAAAGATGCAACGGACACGGCAATCGATCTCGCCTACGAGTATGTCTCGCCTGGGGACGACACGATCCCCGCCATCCCGCCTGTTGCAACATTGGAAACGGCCGAGAACACATCCGCATGGATGATCGGGACGCCGAATGGCCGGCGGAGCCCGGCGGTCGCGGATCGGGACGGTTCCGAGTACGTGCTCGGCCTCGTCCGGAACTACCACGGGGATGGGGCGGGGAAACTCTTCAACTTCCGGGGGAATTTTACCCCAAGGCAATGGAACGCCTTGGCCGGGGTGACGCTGGGGCGAATGGGGCTTCCGGATGCCGGGCAGGCTGACGCCGCCGGCCAGTCCGCCAATTTCTCTGTGGCCAACTTCCTGGCCGAATGGGGCAAGTTGTCCCCGGATGCACACCGGGCACTGTTCAGCGGAACGCAGTACGGCGATTTGGCAGAAAATCTGGCCGCCCTGACCCGGGCCACCCGTCTGCTGGAGGAGGGCAGGGCGTTCGCCAACGGATCAAATCCCGGGCGCAGTACGATGGTTGCCGGTCACGGCGGGACCGCGGGGGCCGTCCTCTCCAATGATCGTTCCATGCCCGCGATGGCGATCCTCATGGACGAAAGATGGCTGCCGCCCGGCACAGCCGCCAAGCTCATCACCAACCCTCCCTTCGTGCGGTGGTTGGCGCAGGATGCTTCCATCGCCGCCCGCTCCACCGGCCCCAATGGATTATCCAGCCACACCGCTTGGCTTGCCGCGGTCAAAAAATCGGCGCCGGAGCTGGACGAGGAAATCGATCGCTTCAAGTGGGTTTTGGAGACGGTCAGAAACCCAGTTGATCGCTGAGCAAAATGAAAAGGATAAAGGCGGCCATAAAAGGGGAAGCGAACAGTATCTGGAGTATGGCGACGTAATCCTTGTCTGGGCGGGTGAAGCGTTCGTGGAGATAATCTTCTGTCAGGGCGACCGCAAAGGCGGCGAGCCATTCGTCAAGTGCGACCATTGCGGTTCCCGCACAGGGTCGGTGGTGGAGAGAGGCGAAGAAATCATCTTTCAGCTCAAATTGCCTGCAGTGAAGATCCAGAGAAGGGGGCGTCCTGGAATTGGACAAAGACAATGGCGGGCTCAGGGTGGCGGTAGAGGTGGCCAGAAACCCAACTCGTCCCCAAACATGATAAAAAGCACGAAGCAAACCATGAACAAAACGGCAAACAGGATCCGGAGAATGATGACGTAAACCTTGGCCGGCCGGGTGAAGTGTTCGTGGAGGTAGCCTTCCACCAGGGCGGCGGCCAGAGCGCCGAGCCATTCGTCAAGCGCGACCATTGCGGCTTCCTGGCGGGGTTGGTGGTGGATGCCGCATCGCGATGGTCCGGACCTTTGTGGCTGCTTGCGACGGCATTCCCGTATTGGTAGCGGAGGCGGGCGGGAAAGTCACCTCGCCCGCCATTCGCAGAGCCTTTCGGGCCGGAGGGTGAACATGCGGGAGGCACCGCGGGAACCCTGACGGCAGTTACGGCCGGACTTCGGGCCGATTGACAGGCTTGGCCCGTCATCCCGTTTGAAATCGCCTGGAACGTTTTCCAACCAAGCAGGCCAAGCCGGCCGCCGCTGGATTCGGCCATGCCTTTTGAGCGGCACGAATTCCCTCAAGCCACTGACCCTGCATTCCAATCCGCGTTGCTCGTCGCTCCGGCGAACAATGTCGGGGGCCATTCCCGGCCGGATCAGCCGCCGGCCGACCCCTTACACCCTGACAGGAGTGTTTTCGATGAACCGAGAAGCCGGGGCGGCGCTGCCGCCCACCGGACCCTTTCGCATGCCCGATCGCCTGGACGATGCCGCACTTCGCGCGCTGCTGGCCGATGCCGCGGAGGAGGGAGCCAAGCGCGCGCTGGAGCGTGTGGGCCTGCACGACCAGGACGCGGCCAAGGACGTGCTGGAGCTGCGCGGCGTGCTCGGCGCCTGGCGGTCGCTGAAGTCCGAGGCCGGCAGGACCATCGTGGCGACCACCACCAAGTGGCTGTTCGTCGTGATCCTGGCCGGCATCGCCTACAAGACCGGCTACCTGACCGGCGAGGGGCCGCGGTGAGGCCGCCGCTCGCCGACGCCGTGACGCTGGCCCGGCCGCTGGTGGCCGGGTTCGAGGGCGGCCGGCTCGCCGCCTACCGCTGCCCGGCCGGCGTGTGGACCGTCGGCTACGGGGCCACCGGGCCGGACATCCACGAGGGCACGGTGTGGACGCAGGCGCAGGCCGATGCCCGCCTGGACGCCGACCTGCAACGGTTCGCCGCCGCGGTGCTCGGCATGGCGGCGGTGGCCCTCGAACCGCACGAGCTGGCGGCGCTCACCTCGTTCGTCTTCAACGTCGGAGCGGGGGCGCTCCGCAAATCCACCCTTCTGCGCAAGCTGAACGCCGGGGACCGCCAGGGCGCGGCCGCGGAGTTCGCGCGCTGGAACCGGTCCGGCGGCCGGGTGCTGCCGGGCCTCACCCGCCGACGCGATGCCGAGCGCCGGCTTTTCCTGGGAGACACCGCA
>DASQNC010000024.1 GCA_035645145.1 Azospirillaceae bacterium
CCGGAACCATCCAACCCTTTCCGGCCGATCAAGCCGTCTCGAACCGCCGCAGCACGCGCTTGGGCATGCGGGTCAGCAGAAGATAGAGGTCGTCGAAGTCCGCCACCTCGGCCAGCGCGCGCAGGTCGCGCAGCCAGAAGCGTTGCCCCTCGGTCTCCAGCAACCCACCCTCGCGCAGGCGCCGCAAGGTGCGGTTGACGTGCACCAGGCTCAGTCCCAGCGTGTCGGCCAGGATCTCCTGGGTGACCGGCAGTTCGAACCGGCCGTCATCCGCCATCGCCACGACTTCGAGCCGCTTCAGGAGCTCCAGAAGGATGTGCGCCATGCGCTCCAGCGCCGTCCGGCGACCGAGGCCCGCCGCGCGCTCGGCCAGCATCGCCTCCTCGCGGGCGGCGAACCAGGCGAAGGCCGCCGCCAGCTTGGGATGCTCGTGGAACATGGCGACCAGGGTGTCGGCCTCGACATAGGCCAGCTCGCCGTCCGTCAGCATGGCGACCGAATGGTCGGACGCGTCGAACAGGGTGCCGAACAGGCCGAAGGCGTCACCGGGCAGGACGAAGTTGATGACGTGGCGCCGGCCGTCCGACAGCGTTTTGTAGCGCATCGCCCAGCCCGACCGCAGCACGCCCATCCGCCCGGCCCGCTCGCCCTGTTTGACCAGATCGGCGCGGGCCTCGATCCGCCGCGTGTCGGTCTCCAGGCGTGCGACGAAGGCACGCTCGGCGTCGCCGAGGGACAGCACGGCCTCGATCTTACGAAGCAAGGGACTTGTTCTGGTCGGCATTCGCCGCGACCTGCCGAATGGTTTCCACCGTGGCCCCCGCCAAACGGAAGGGCCAGGGTGCGGACCTTAGTGACGTCCAGCCGCCCCCTTCTTTAACCCATGTGAATCGAATGTTTCATTCCCACCCCCGAGAGAAAAAAGGCCCCGAACTGTTACCGCCGACGGCGGCCATGCCGTCGGCAAGAAGTACCGGGCGCGGATCGCCGGCGAGAGCACACAGGCACGGGAATAGGGCAGCGGGGTTGGCGATGACCCGAAGGGACGGGAAGCAAAGACGTCCGCCGACGGCTTTGGCGCCGACGGCCTCGGCGGACCAGCCGTTGGATGATGAACCGTCGGACGGAGAGATGGATAGGGGATTGGGGCGCGACCGCGCCGCCGCACGCGCGGCCCTGGCGGTCTGCGAAAGCCTGCTGATCGGCCTGCTGGAGGCCGGGGTGTTCGGGCGGGAGGAAGCGCGAGGCCTGCTGGAGGACGCCGCCGCCGCGCAGAACGGGCCGGATCCGGTCTCGGCCGACGCGGTGAAGGCCATCGAGCGGCTGATCGCCGCCGTGGGGAGCGCGGAAGCCCCCCTGGGGTCGGCGCACCGCAAGCGCACGAACGCCTCCACGTCATAGGTTAAAGCCGCGCGTGCGATCAGGCCCTAGGGTCCGACCCAATCTGGCACCCGGAGTGCCATGTCTGGTGGACGGGGCCGATGCGCATCCTGATTGTGGAAGACGATGCCATCATTGCGATGGGTTTAGCCGAAGGCCTGCGCGAAGAAGGCCTCGAGGTCGTCGGCCCGGTCCACTCCGTCGCCGACGCGCTTCAGGCCCTGGCCGCGGACACCCCGGACGCGGCCGTGCTGGATGTGCGGCTGAAAAGGGGCGGCGGTTCGGACATTGCGGCCAGCCTGCGCGCCCAGGGCGTGCCGTTCATCTGGCTAACCGGACTGCTGCCCGAGAACTTCGACACGTTCGGGGCACCTGTGCTGCACAAGCCCACTCCCTTGGAGGATCTGGCCAACGCGTTGCGCGCGCTTCCGGTCCGGCTCCCGGCTGACAATCGGCCCGGCTGACAATCGGCCCGGCTGACAATCGACTGCAACGGCACGGCAAGCACTGACGACAGTCGGAGTCCCCATCCCGCGCCCCCGGCGCGGCATTCCATGCGTCCGGTCAGGCCATGGGCACAGCGACCCGACCGGCCGCCTGCGTTGCCCTGTCCCCTGCGGTCCCCGGGGCGGTCCCCGGGGTGGGGGCGCGGTTGGCGGACGGGATGGCCGGTTCGCCGCCCATGAACCGCACGCGGCGGAATGCCATGCCACGCAGGACAAGCCGACGCACGGCGACAATGGATACCGGCAGGATCACGGCGAACCCGGCCCAGGCCGCGGCGTCGCTCACGCCGGTGTAGCCCGACGCCTGCCCGATCAGCGCGACGACCGCCAGGATTGGCAGCCAGGCAACGGCAAAAAGCCCCGTCCACAAGAGATTGACCGGCTGACGCGAAAGCCACTCCCAAGGCAAGGCAGCCTCCCTTCCCAGCACCTTCGCCCGCCGTGGGGCGCGCGGTAAAAAACGTATCATTTTTACCATTTTCACGTAAAACGCGCAGAATACTGATGATGGATTACCCCTGGCGGGAAGGCCGGCGCCGGCCCGTGAGGGGCGGAGGACCGACCCATGATCGTTCCGGACGCGTGGCCATCCGTTGAAGCACGACTGGTGACGCCCGAAGAGGCGGCCGGCCTGCTGGGGGCGTTGCCCGTGCAGCCCGAACGCGGGAGCGAGCGTGCCCTGGTCCGCCGCTACGCCGATGTCATGCGGCGCCGGGAATGGCTGGTGAGCGGCGAAACCGTGGTGCTGGATGCGGATGGATCGGTGCTGGACGGGCTGCGCCGGTTGCGGGCCGCGGTCCAGTCGGAAGCCGGGTTTCCAGGCCTGATCGTCCGGCTCAAACGGAACGCCGGCGGGAACGCCGGCACCGCCGACCTCGCCGACGTCATCGACGCGGGCCGCCGCCGGTCCTTCGCCGACATTGTCTCGATCGACCACCGGTCGGGGGACACCGGGACCGACGAAGGGGCACTGCGCCGGGCCGGCTGGGTGGTGGCCTTCGTCCACAAGCTGCTGGGCGGGGGCCCGGTCGCCAGCGAGCAGTTGCGCCTGATGCGGCTGGAGCGGCGGTTCCGGGCCAATCTGCCGGCCGCACTTGAATTCGCCGATGCGTTCTCGCGCAGGCTGCCGCTGAACGGCCCCGCGGATCTGACCCTGGCGGCGGTCTTCTGCCTGATCGCGGACCTGCGCGGCCCCATGGGCATCGCATTGCTGGAAGATGTGCTTTCCGGCCCGCAGGTCGGCCTCTACCGCCGACTGGTGAAGCCCTATGCCGGTGCCGCGCAGCAACGGCTGTGGGCGCAGATCCTGTTGGGCCACGCGCTGACGGCCGCCGACCTCGACGAGGGGCTTGCGGGCCTGCGCGCCGACGTCTCCAAGGATGCCAGGGACGAGGCCACGGCCGCCGGACCGGATCCGCGGGATCCCACGGCGGTTTCCCCGGAATGGTTCGTGGTGACGCCTCTGATCGCCAAGGCACTGCTGCGCAAGATGGCGCCCAACCGGCGCGTCGGCAAAGCGGCGGTCGATGCCTATGCCGAGGCGATGACACGGGGCGGTTGGCGGCTGACCGGGCAGAGCATCAAGGTCGATGCCCTTGGCCGGATGTTCGATGGCCAGCACCGCTGCACCGCGGCAGTGAAGGCCGGGGTGAGCTTCCCATCGCTGGTGGTGTCGAACCTCGCCCCCGAGGTCTTCCCGACCCTCGACATGGCCCGCCGCGAGCGCCGCCCGCGGGGTGCGTCCGCCTGAGGGGCCCGGGCGGTCCCCTCACGACGACAAAAGCGCCCCGAAGATCACCCGTAGCACTCCGGCGACGGCCAGGATGGTCAACAGACCGCCCAGGTACAGGCCGACGAACCACAGCAGCTTCCGGATCATCCCGGCCTCCTTCCCGCGCGCCCGTTCAACAGGGAGGCCCGTCAGGCCCGTTCCCGGAACGCCCGTCCGCCGGCCCGGTTGACGGATGTTCAACCAGGGAGGGCCCGGACATGCGCATCCACCACCTGAGCTGCGGCACCATGTGCCCGTTGGGCGGGCACCTGATGGACGGGGTCACGCCCGGCTTCGGCCCGGCCACTCTGGTCTGCCATTGCCTTCTGATCGAGACGGCGCAGGGTCTGGTCCTGGTCGACACCGGGCTCGGGCTGGGCGATGCGTCCATGCCGCTCGACCGCCTCGACCCGTTCTATGTGAAACTCCTGCGCCTCCAGCGCGACCCCGGGCGCACCGCCGCCCGGCAGGTGGAGCGGCTGGGTTTCCGGACCACGGACGTCCGGCACATCGTCCTCACCCATCTGGATTTCGATCATGCCGGCGGCTTGGAGGACTTCCCCCAGGCCCGCGTCCACGTGTTCGAGGACGAGTTGCGTGCGGCCAATTGGCGCGATGGCTACGTGGGCAAGGCCCGCTACCGGCCCCGGCAGTGGGACGGTGTTCCCTGGCACACCTACAAGCCGCGGGGCGAGCCCTGGTTCGGCTTCCCAACCGTGCGCGCGCTCGACGGGCTCCCCCCCGAAGTGCTGATGGTGCCGTTGATCGGACACACGCGTGGGCATTGCGGGGTGGCCGTGGACACCGGCAACGGGTGGCTGCTGAATGCCGGCGATGCCTATTTCCACCACACCGAAATGGATCTGTCGCATCCCCGCTGCCCGGCCGGCCTGCGCGTCTATCAGAAGTTGATGGAGGTGGACCGCACGGCCCGACGGGCCAACCAGGAACGGCTGCGTGACCTGCTGCGGTCCCACGGCGGCGACGTGACGGTGTTCTGCGGCCACGACCGGACCGAGTTCGAACGGCTGTCCACCCCGGTCCAACCGCCGGCCAACGAGCCGGGCACGCCGGGCGCCACCGCATCGGCCCGTGCATCCTGAGCGTGATGCCGCCCCGGACCGCTCCGGGACCGCGGCATCAACCCAGGCGCAGGCGCACCTCTTCCACGATCGCCCGTGCCCCGCGTGCGATCAGGTCGAAGGCGCGCTCGAAATCCGCGGCCTTCCCGTAATAGGGGTCGGGCACGTCGCGCAGCCCCTCGCCGGGCAGGTAGTCCATGAACAGGCGGATGCGGTCGGCCCGGTCGGGGGGACACCGGCGGCGCAGGACCGCCTCGTGCCCCCGGTCCATGGCAACCAGCAGTTCGTGGCGGGAGAAGTCCGAAGCCGCCAGCAGGCGCGCGCGCTGGCCCGAGATGTCGATGCCGTGGCGGGCGGCCACGGCCTGCGACCGCGGGTCCGGCGGCTCGCCGACATGATAGTCGTGGGTCCCGGCCGAACCCGTGCCCACCAGCGCCCCCAATCCGCTCTCGGCGGCCAGGACCCGGAACACGCCTTCGGCCGTGGGCGAACGGCAGATATTGCCCGTGCAAACGAACAGGACACCGAACATTCACGCCCCCATTGGCCCGGTGGTGGCCAACGGGCCACGCGGGACCGGCGATTCGATCGGGCGGGATCCTGGTCCGGTCGCCGTTACCGGCGGCTTAATGCGCGCACGGCCCCCTATGGCACGGCCCTGTCAATGGACGAGCGGTACCCGCACACGGCTGGAGGTCCGCAGCATGTCCTCGCAATCCTCGCGCAGGCGGCCGCCGTGCTCCTGGCAGGCCAGGACCCCGTTCAGCAGCATGCGGCCGACTCGGTCGCACGCGACCTCCGGCACATCGAACACCAACACGCGCGTCTGCTGCGGCCGGATACGGCGGCTGGCCACGGCGACCCGGCGCAGGATCGTCTGGTCGGCGCCGAACAGGAACAGGTCCAGCCGGATGGCGCCCAGATCGATGTCCGTCCTGTTCTCCATGGTCAGATAAGCGCGGCACGCGTTCTCCTGGGGCTCCAGCAGGCTGAGCTCCAGGCGGATGGCATTGGTGGACGGCTGCCCGTCCGCGGGAATGGCGGGACCGATCAGGCAGACGACCAGGAACGCGAACAGGCGGCGCATGAATCACTCGTACGGGGCTTCGCCCAGGGAGGCGGGGGCCAGGTGGGAGCGGGCCGCCGCAACCGGGTACGGCCCCATTCCCGGCCGGGGCACACTAAGCGAGCGGACAGCCGCGCGGGAAGTGACGAACCCGGGACTTGGATGCCCGCTGCCGGGATGGATCAGTGCGCGACCGGCTCCGCTTGCCCCAGATGCCGCTCGTAGCTTGCCAGGACCTCGGCCAGTTCCGGGCTGATCCAGTGCCGGGATTGCTTCACCTGGTTTTGGACCTGCACGATGTAGGACTGGACGAAGGCCATCGCACCGGCCTCCAGCTGCTTCCGGTCCAACGCCCAGAGCACGAGCTTCCGGAGCCCCTCGCTGAGCGTCGAGAACAGCTCCGACAGGTTCAGCCCCATCGCCGTCATGATGCGGTTGAGGCGGATCATGTGGTCCAGGGTCCGGTCCATGACCCCGGAGTCCCCGCCCGCCCCATCGTATTTCAGCAACGCCGCATAGACGGTGGCCACCTCGCGGCGGATGGCGCGGCAGGTCTCGTCCACGTCATCGCTGGCCAGGTTCAATGCCTTGAGCGTGCCGCGCCAGCGGTGGATGAAGGTGATCAGCCACAGCACGTCTTCGGCATCCGGCGTGGTGCCGGTGCGGTCGAATGCCATCGCCCGTCCGCGCTCCACCGCCAGGGTCGACGCCGAACCGCCGAGCACGGTGGACGCGCCCGACAGGCCATAGCGGACGCGGAGGTCGATCTGACGGTCGGCCAGTACACCGGCCTGCTGCAACGCCCGGAACACCTCGGCGAATCGGGACAGCGCGGCATCCGCTTCGGCCTTCACGGCATCCGGAACGGTCAACAGCCCGCCGGCCTCCACCGCCGCGGTCACGGCATTCGCCAACAGCGCGCCCATGGTCGCGCAGCATCCCACCATGTGGCTGGCCAGGGCATCGACCACCAGGCCGAGGTGCGCGGGCGGATCCTCCCGCTGTTCGACAATGTACCGGGCCACAAGGTCATAGCGGCGGCCGCCGTTCAGCATGACCAGGATCGGCAATGCCTGGGCGGCCAAGGCGCGCGACCCCATCTGGTCGGACAGGACGGCGGCGATCCTGGTCTCGGCCTGCGCGACGGCGGCCAACTGGATTTCCATTTCGACCGGATGGCCGGGGGCGGCCGGAAACGTGGCCGTCAACGGTCCGATCGCACCGGCCATCGCCTCCGCGCGCTGCAGCAGGTGAACGAACGAGCGGAGGAACGAGGCATCCAACCCCGGCTTCTCGCGCAGGCCGGGGACGGCAATGCGCGCATCGCGCAGGGCAATGCCGTTGATGCGATCCAAAACCGGTTCCAACCGGGCGCGGTCGCGCAGGCACGATCCAAGGTAGTCGACCGCCGCCTGCCGCATGCGGGCGCGCATGGCCAAGGCTTCGGCGGACAGCAGCACCCGCTCGATCCGCTGGTCCTTGGCCATTTCGTCCAGACGCGCCTGCACCTCGCCGGCCAGGTCCGGGAACACGTGGGTGGACAGCACCTTCCACACCGCCGCCACATCCACGCGCTGGAAGGCGCCCGGAACCGCCGCTCCGGCCCGGAACAGCAGCGGATCGTGGATGAGAAGCGGTTCCAGCAGGCTCATGAACAGGCGCTGTGCCCGATGGGGGCGGCGCCTGTTCAAATTCTCGAGGAAAGCACGGCGGACCGCCCGGCTGCGGCCGGTGGGCTGCGGCCGTTGGTCGAACTCGTCCATCAGCGTCCGCACCGCGCTGCCCGGAAGCCGCGCGATCAGGGTTTGGATCTGATCGGCGACCTGCTCGTCCCTGTCCCCGCCCATTCGGCGCATCCAGCGAAAGGTGTAACCATATTCGCCAGCAACTTACCGAATTTGCGGCCCCCGCGGAACAATCGAGAGGACGGCGGGCGGAAGGAAGCGGCGCCCGCCCGCCCGCCCCGACCGGGGCGCACGGCCGGAGGCACGCGGTGCCGCCGGCCGGATGCGGTCTCAGACGACCCGGAAGTTCTTGAACTGCCAGGGATCGTCGCGGTCCAGATCCTCGGGGAACAGCCGTTCCCGGTCCAGGAGCGGCGTCCAATCCGAAAACGCCCCGACCATCTTGCCGAGGTAGGGCTTGGCGACATCGAGCACGCGCTGGAAATCCATTTCGTCCGGCTCGACCAACCAGCGGTCCGGATTCTCCATCGCCCACACGACTCCGGCCAGCACCGCCGCGCAGACCTGCAGGCTGGTGGCGTTGTTGTACGGGACCAGCGCGCGCGCCTCGTCGATGGACAGGACCGAGCCGTACCAATAGGCGCCCTTCCCGTGGCCCATCAGCAGGACGCCCAGCTCGTCGACGCCTTCGACGATCTCGTCCACGATCAGGCGCTGCCGGTCCTGCTGGACCCAGTTCTTGCCGCCCAGCTCGTGCACCGACAGCACGGCATCGTCGCACGGGTGGTAGGCATAGTGCACGGTCGGGCGGTACTCGACCTGACCGGCCGCGGTCCGGGTGGTGAAGTAGTCGGAGATGGAGATCGACTCGCCGTGGGTGATGAGGAAGCCGTGGAACGGTCCCTCCAGCGGCGTCCACGTGCGCACACGGGTGCTGGCACCCGGCCGCATCAGATAGATGGCGCTGTCGCAGCCGTGCTCGTGCCGGCGGCCGTCGGCGGGGAAGTGCTTCTCGTGGCTGCCCCAGCCCAGTTCCGCCGGCTGCGAGCCTTCGCCCACGAACCCGTCGATCGACCAGGTGTTCACGAACTCGCCCGGCTTCTTGGGCTCGCGGGCGACCTGGGTGTCGCGCTCGGCGATGTGGATGACCTTCACGCCGAGGTCGCGGGCGAGCGCCGCCCAGCCGGCGCGGTCCTTGGGCACCGCCACCTCGCGGCCGGTCGCCTTGCCGATGTCCAGCAGGGCCTGCTTGACGAAGTGGGAAACCAGGCCCGGATTGGCGCCATGGGTCAGGACCGCGGTGGGGCCTCCCTCCGCGGCGTATTTCCGCTTGAGGGCCAGGGCCTCCTCGCGCTGGGCGTAGTTCGACCGCTGGGACGGCGTCAGGCTGGGGTCGGTATAGCCCCCGGCCCACGGCTCGACCACGGTGTCCAGGTAGAGGGCGCCGCGCTCGCGCGCGAGCTCGATCAATGCGACGGAGGAGACGTCCACCGACAGGTTGAGCAGGAAGTCGCCCTTGTTCAGGCGCGGCGCCAGGATCTCGCGGTAATTGTCGCGGGTCAGCGGCTCGATCGTGAACCGGACGCCGAACCCGCGGGCCTCGTCGATGCCGCGATCCTCGGCGGTGATGATCTCGACCTGTTCGGGCTTCATGTCGATGTGGCGGAACAGCAGCGGCAGCACGCCCTGGCCGATCGAGCCGAAGCCCACGATCACCATACGCCCGTTGAACGCCAAATGCTTCGTCTCGTCGGCCATCGCCTCAACCCTCCATCCCAACGCGAAACAGGCGGTGGCCCGGATCAATCCGGGCCACCGTCCGCACTGCCTGACTTTCCGTTTTCGTCTACGCCGCGTCCGCGGCCTGCGCGTAGCCCGGCGTTTCCATCAGCGGCCGGTCCGACACCTCCACCAGCCGCGCCCGGTCGAAACCGTTGAACGCGGTGCGGAGCGAACCGCCGTAGGCCCCAAGTTGGCCGATCTCGATCCAGTCCCCTTCCCGCACGTCGCCCGGCAGCCAGAACGGACCCTTCATCTTGTCCGCGCTGTCGCAGGTCGGACCGAACAGGCCGAACGCCCGGGGCGCCGCATCCGACCGGCGCACCAGGCGCACGGGGAAGCGGAAACCGGGAACGCCCGCGTCCGACAGGCTGCCGTACACGCCGTCGTTCACGAACAGCATGTCGTCCTTGGTCAGATCGACCTGGACCACGACCGACGTGCCACCCGCGACCAGGGCGCGTCCCGGCTCGGCGTACAGCTCGACGCCCTGCGGGAACGCCTTGGCCACCGCGCCCCGGATCGCGTCCATGAACACGTCGAGGGACGGCGGGATCTGGTCGGGATAGCTGACCGGGAACCCACCCCCCACGTCCAGGACGTCGAGCGGAACGCCGGCCGCCGCCGAAACCCCGGCGGCGAGGCGCACGGCCTCGGCATAGGCGTCCGGCCGCAGGCACTGGGAGCCGACGTGGAAGGTCACCCCGACCCGGGCCGCGACGGCGCGTGCGGCGCGCAGCAGGTTGACCGCGGTGTCGAAATCCGCGCCGAACTTGCCCGACAGGTCGTAGGCCGCCCCGCTCTTCGGCACGGCGATGCGGACGACCAGCGTCAGGTCGGCCCCGCCGCCGGTCTCCTCCACGATCTTCGCCAACTCGACCGGGTGGTCGAGCGCGAAGGTGCGGACGCCGAAGCGTGCGTACGCCTCGCGGATGGCCGCGCGCGGCTTCACCGGATGCATGAAGGACAGGCGCGCCTCGGGGTACATGGTGGCCACCAGGCGGATCTCGCCCAGGGACGCCACGTCGTAATGGCGCACGCCGCCGGCCCACAGGGCGCGGATGGCGCCCGGCTCGGGATTGCACTTCACGGCGTACATGACGTCGCCGGGGAACGCCGCGCGGAACGCGCGGGCGGCCTCGGTCACGATGTGCGGGCGCAGGCAATGCACCGGCTCGGACGGGCGGTCGCGCAAAACGACCTGATCGACCGTCGGCCAGGCGACGCCGTCGGCCCGCTGGACGAACTCCCGGCGGAGCGGGGCCACGGCGGCACGGTAGCGGGTCTTGATCGGGCTCATGTGACGCATCCTCCACAAGCCGCTTTGCGGCCGGTAGAAGTCGGCTCCGCCCGGCCGGAACGGCGTCGGACGGAAACGGCAAGCCCACGCTTCCAAAAGGAAGACCGAAAGGAAGGGCGGGCGGTTCGGATTGTCAGGAGGGACCTGACGCCTGGAGGGTCGGCCGGTTCGCGTCATCGCCGCTATCGCGGCAGGGGAACGCGCCGTAAACCGACCGCGCGCTACCGAACCGTGGCCCGTTCGTAGTTAGCAACCATATCGAGCTCCCTTAGGGGGCCGGCCCACATGACCGGCTCTGCCGAAAAGGACGCCTGACGTCGTTGCATAACCCCGAAGGGCCATAGGCACGTGCGGGTGCGTCGTGCGGATAGAGATACGCGCATTGCGCCCGATTGCAAGAGACAATCGCGCGCACTCCGCATGCGCGGCCAAGGCCCCGCTGGGACTCCGGGCGGGCTTGGCCCGCGGAGGGCGGCCGGTGCCGGTTTGGCCGGTCTATGCGCCGGCCGCCGCGCCCATGTCCCTGAGCCGGTGCGCGAGGTCGGCCCGCGGCACCTGCTGCTGGTCGCCGGTGCGGAGGTTCTTCACCGTCACCACGCCGGCCGCCTTCTCGTCGCTGCCCAGCATGACGGCGAAGGGGATGCCCTGCTTGTCGGCGTGCTTCAACTGCTTGGCCATCTTCGCCGCCTCGATCTGCACCTCGGTGTTGAGGCCGGCGGCGCGCAGTTCGGCCGCGATGGCGAAGCAGTCGGTCAGGAGCGCGGGGTCGAGCTGGCTGACGAAGACCTGGGCGGTCGATCCCTCGGCCTTGACCACATTGGCGTCCAGCAGGGCCGAGAACAGCCGCGTCGCGCCGATGGAGATGCCGACGCCCGGCAACCGGGACTTGGTGTAGAGGCTGGCCAGGTTTTCGTACCGCCCGCCCGAGCACACGCTGCCGAACTCCGGCCGGCCGACCAGCTCGGTCTCGTAGACGGTGCCGGTGTAGTAGTCGAGGCCGCGGGCGATGGCCAGGTTCACACGGGTGTTCGCCTCGGGCACGCCGAAGGCCGACAGGCCGCGCACCACGGTCTCCAGTTCCGACACGCCGGCCCGGAAGGTCTCGTCGGCCACGTCCATCGCCTTCAGCCGCTCGACCACCTCCAGGTTCGCGCCGGACAGGTCGATCACGGCGATGATCCGCGCCGCGACCTCCTCCTCCAGGCCGACCTCGGCCCCCCGCAGGTTCGCGAGCACCGCGTCGCGGCCGATCTTGTCCAGCCGGTCGATCTCGCGCAGGACGGCCATGCGGCGCTCCGCCTCGGCCACGCCCAGATGTTGCAGCAGCCCCTGCAGGATCTTGCGGTTGGACAGGTTGATGCGGAAGGCGCCGACGTTCAGCTCGGTGAAGACCTGGTTGATGACGGCGGGGATCTCGGCGTCGTAGCCGACGTCCAGCGTGTCCTTGCCGATCACGTCCACGTCGCACTGGTAGAACTCGCGGAAGCGGCCCTTCTGCGCCCGCTCGCCACGGTAGACGCGCTGGATCTGGTAGCGGCGGAAGGGGAAGGACAGCTCGCGCTCGTGCTCGGCCACATAGCGGGCCAGCGGCACCGTCAGGTCGAAGCGCAGCGCCATGTCGGGATCGCGGCCGGCCATGCGGTTGCCGGTGCTCTGCACGAAATAGACCTGCTTCTCGGTCTCGCCGCCGCTTTTGGTCAGCAGCACGTCCACCAGTTCGAACACCGGTGTTTCGACCGGCAGGAAGCCGAACCGCTCGTATCCGCGACGGATGGTGTCCAGCATGCGCTGGAAGGCGATCTGCTGACGGGGCAGCAGTTCCATGACGCCGGCGGGCGTGCGGGGCGTGACGATGGCCATGGGCTTTGCCGTGAATCGTGCTGGTTGATGCCGGCCGAGGTGCCGGCATGGCCGGGGTTGTAGCGGATCGCCCCCGGTCCGTCACTCAGTCACGCACCCGGTCCGTTACTTGGTCACATGTTGGAACGCACGCGGACCGGGCGGGTTGGACTCCCCTGCCCGCCCTGGAGCCCCCCCCCCCCGATGCCCCAAGCCGTCATCTTCGACGTGGACGGAACGCTGGTGGACAGCGTCGACCTTCATGCCCGGGCCTGGGCGGACACCTTCCGCCACTTCGGCCACGACGTCCCCTTCGACGAGGTCCGTGCCCAGATCGGCAAGGGCGCGGACCAGCTCATGCCGGTTTTCCTGTCGCGGCGGGAGCTGGACGAAAAGGGCGATGAGATCGAAACCTTCCGCACGGACCTCTACAAGCGCGACCACCTCGGCAAGGTGCGGGGTTTCCCGAACGTCCGCGAACTGTTCGAGGCCCTGCGCGCACGCGGCCGGCGCCTGCTGCTGGCCTCGTCCGCGAAGGGGGACGAGTTGGAAACCTATGTGAGGGTCGCCGGGATCGACGGCCTGTTCGACGACGCGACCACGTCCGAGGACGCGGACCGGTCCAAGCCCCACCCCGACATCTTCGCCGCCGCCCTGGAAAAGGCCGGCCTGCCCCCGTCCGCGGCCGTGGTGGTGGGCGACACGCCGTACGACGCCGAAGCGGCGGTGAAGGCGGGGATCACGCCCATCGGCGTCCGGTCGGGCGGCTTCCCGGTCGAGGATCTGCGCGGGGCGGGGTGCGTCGAGATCTGGGACGGCCCCGCCGACCTCCTTCGCAATCTCGACCGGTCGCTTATCGGCCAGGGTTGAGGGGGCGGGATCGAGGGGACACGCACCGACGGGAGGCAGCATGGCCCGCATCACCTATCACGCCTCGCACGAACAGTTCACACCGCGCAACCTGCTGGATTGGGCCAAGCTGGCCGAGCAGGCCGGATTCGGCGGCCTGATGTCGTCCGACCACTTCCACCCCTGGTCCGAGCGCCAGGGCCAATCGGGCTTCGCCTGGTCCTGGCTGGGGGCGGCCATGGAGGCTACGCGCCTTCCCTGCGGCATCATCTCGGCCCCCGGCTGGCGCTACCATCCGGCCATCCTGGCCCAGGCCGCGGCCACCTTGTGCCAGATGTACCCGGACCGGCTGTGGTTCGCGCTGGGCAGCGGCGAGGCCATCAACGAGGCCATGACCGGTCTGCCCTGGCCGGAGAAGAAGGAGCGCAACGCCCGCCTGCGGGAATGCGCCGACGTGATCCGGGCGCTGCT
>DASQNC010000026.1 GCA_035645145.1 Azospirillaceae bacterium
TCGCGCTGCTGCACTGGTTCGGCCGCCTACGGATCCGCTGGGAGATCCGCGACGACATCCACGAGGCGTTCCTCAAGCTCGCATGCTCGCTGATCTGCTGGCGCCGCCTCCGAGCCGCATTCCGTTAGGAGCTCTAAGCCAGCTGACGCCGGGCCTGGAGCCGGGTGCTCCAACCGCGGCCCCAGGGCCGGTACCAGCGAGCAAGGGATCCCAGCTGCCACATCTATCTTACGGAGAGCTCCTCCGGCTTGGTGAAGCCGGTGCTCAAGTCCCTCGTCACCGGGCCCGTCGATGCCGCCGGACCCGGTGACAACGCCCTTCGGATCATGAACAACAAGGGGGGAAGTCATGATGGCCCCGAAGCCGGAGGACCCATTGCGGAGCCATGAAGAAGGTAACGGGGGGCGTCACGAGCTTCGCGAGATGCGGCCGCTGTCCGACTGAGCTGGCTTCGCGAGGTGGCCTGCAACTGCTGGCGTCAGAAACGTGGCTTCGGGAGCTTGGTTCACTGGGTGACGAGGCGGAATGGGTGGTCCGGGTCGCGGGGACAGACGGCGATGATCAGGCGGCCTCGGCCCGGTGAGACGCCCGTCGGTACGTTGGCCCCCATGACCCGGATGTCCTGCCGGTCCTCGTTGGGGATCCAGCTGGTGGTGGCAGAGTCCCACTCGCGCTGGTCCGCGGTGAGTAGCGGGGTGAGCACTGTGTCGCAGAGGGCGCAGGCCAGGCGAGTGGGTCCGGTGAGGTTCCAGGCGATGTAGCCGCCGACTTTCCAGCCGGGGGCCGTGGACAGGTCGTAGATGTACTGTTCGTCCGCTTCCTCGCTCTCCTCCTGGTCTTGGTCGTAATTCTCGTTCGGTGGACTGGCCCACGCCTCGATGCGCTCCTGCACGTCCTCAGGGAGCTCTTCGAGCCAGGGATGCTCGATGACTTCTTCGGGGTGCAGGACGCAGGGCGAGGGGACGAGTTCGGGGCGGCCGACGACCTCGGCAACCGGTTGCTCGGTCAGCGGAAATTTGATGTCCCGCGAGTGCCGCCACCTCAGTTCGACGTGCATCTCGTGGCGGGTCTCGCCGTGCCGTTCGAAGGGGCACCAGAACACCTGGAGCAGATCTGCTGCCCCGTTGTCGGGCAGTGCGGGCACGTCCCGCCGATACAGCTGGGCCACGCCGATCAGGGGGATGGGGTCGGTGTCCGCCAGGTGCGGTGCGTGTCGGCCGCGCTTGAAGGGGGAGAGCTCATCAGCCTCTTCGGCGTTCGGGCCGGAGCGCGGATCGCGCCGCCAGGCCTGTTCCAGGATCTCCCGCTCGCGCAGCACATCAGCGTAGCGGTGTCCGCTGCTGCGCTTGTGCGCGAGGGTGCAGGAGGGCCAGGGCTCGTCGGCAGGCCACAACATCGGTCCGCCGACAGAGCTGTCCTGGACCGTAGGTGTGCCGCGACGCGGGTGCAGCCGGGTCGCCGTGCGGCGCAGCCCGGTCAGTTCGGGGAAGACTGCTTCCACGTCGACGGGGCGGGGCGGAGTGGTACGGGACATGAGCCGAGGCTTCCGTAGGTCGGTTCGGATTCGGAATAGCGGAGCTGGGGGCCGGCAAAAACTTAACCCAGTCGGGGCTCCTTCCCGGCTTGTCACGGTTTCCATCCGGGTATGGCGGTGCGAACCCCGGCGGCGGGGTTGTCGAGCCAGCCGGTCAGTTCGAAGCCCCGATTGCCGTAGGCGGTGTACTCCAGACGGATGGGGATCGGGTTCGTTCCCTCGTAGATCGGCGTGATGTCGTACTGGACGATCTCACCTCGTTTCGCCGCCTCGTAGATTGGCGCCTCGATCATGTCTCGCTGGTACGGCGAGTTGGTGGGGTTGTTGGTCTGGGTCACCAGGTTGTGCCGGGCATTGTGGTGGGTACCTGCGCCGCCGAGACGGTTGGCCAGCAGGTGGCCGCGGGCCTCGTTGAACGCGTTACCGTTGCCGCGCCAGCCGGGCGGCCGGGTGCCGCCGGCCTCGGATCCTGTATCGAGCATCTCGGGACGTATGCAGGCGGAGACGCCGGTGGGGCGGCCGAGGTGGTCATGCGGTTTGTAGCGGATGCTGCCACCGCGTCCGCCTGCTCCGTCGGTCCAGGTGTAGTGCTCCTTGCGGCATGGGGCCAGACCGATGGGGTCGTACAGGTCCAGTGGGTTGTCGACGTAGGCGACCGGGTTGGGCGCGGGCATCAGGCCCAGCGGGTCGGGACTGACGTACCGGCGGTCTCAGGGTCGTAGTGGCGGAAGTAGTTGTAGTGGAGCCCTGTTTCCGGGTCGGCGTATTGGCCGGGATAGCGCAGTGGGGTGTGCACGGTGGCATCCGGGTTGACGGCCGTGGTGCCCCAGACGGCGGACCGGCCGCGCCAGGCGATCGCGCCGTCCTGGTCGACGAGCTCCGTCGGGGTGCCGACCAAGTCGGTGACGATGGCGAAGAATCGGGAATCGACCTCCTCTCCGGACAGCGGCTTGCGCTCGTACTGAACGAGAGGCCGGAAGCCGTCGTAGTCCCAGGTGAGAGTGGTGCCGACGGCCGTCGTCGTCTGTTCGGCGAGACGAGCACCGTCCCAGGTGAAGCGGGTCTCCTCTACGGTCCGGCCGGCTTCGTCGAGGCGATACTTGGCGTGCGGCGGCCCAACGGGTCGTAGCAGTAGTGCCAGACGGCACCATCCGGGGTGGTGCAGGACGTGAGCCGGTTCTCGGCGTCCCAGGTGCAGACCCATACGTCGGGTTTGCGTGACAGCCGCTTCTTGACGCGTTCGACGAGGCGCCCGGCAGAGTCGTAGCGGTAATGGGTGTGCCCGGCACGCAGGACGCGGGTGCCCATGTATTCCCGTTCACCGCGTGCTGCGAGGTCTGCGGCGTGCTCCGGCCAGTCGGCGGTGCGCACGTTGCCCGATGCATCGTATGCGTACGTTTCCACGCCGGCTGGCCGTTCGGCGTGCAGCGGCCGACCGACCGGGTCCAGGGTGTACGCGGTGGCCCTTCCCGTAACCTCCTCGTGGACGGCGGTCAGGTGGCCGTCGGCCCGGTAGGCATAGGCACGAGCACGGATGTGGCGGCCCGGTCGCGTGGTGAGGCTCTGGTGGGTGAGCCTGCCCAGTGCGTCCCAGTCGGAGACCAGGCGCAGTCCTGCGCCGAGAGTGCGATCGGTCTCGCGGCCGAGCAGGTCGTGGCCGAAGGTCAGAGCGTGCTGGCCGTCGATGGTGAGGGAGACCCTGTTGCCGGCCTCGTCCCAGCCCAGTTCGGTGCGCGCGCCGGTGGGCGTGGTGCGCGAGATCCGTCGGCCGGCGGCGTCGTAGCCGAGGTGCAGGGAAGCACCGTCCACCGTCTGGGTCAGCAGCCGTCCCGCCACGTCGTAGGAGAATTGCAGCCTGCACACACCGTCTTCACCTACGACAGCCACAACCGCGTCACCTCGATGCAGCGCGCCACCGCCGCCTCCAGCAGCGGCCACACCGGCCCCACCTGGCGCTACGACTACAGCGCGGCCAGCCCCTCCGAGGCCGGGACGACGACGGTCACCGACCCCGACGGCGACGCCACGCTCTACTGGCACAACGCCGACGGCGAGGTCACGAAGGTCAAGGACCCGCTGGAGCACTACCGGCACGCCAGCTTCACCAACCACCTGACGCAGACCACGACCGACGCGATGGGCACGGGGACGGACGGGACGGGCGGCAACGTCACCACCTACGGCTGGGACTCCCGCAACAACCTGGTGAAGACCCAGCTCCCCATGGGGGCGACAGCGCAGGTGACGGCGTACCAGACGATCGCGGGCACGGACCTGCCGAACGACTTCACCAGCGCCGACGGCCGCAAGGACTCCTTCTCCTACGACACCAACGGCAACACCCTGTCGGTCACCACGTCGGGCATGGCGGGCGGGCAGCGCACCTACACGTACAACAAGGCCACCCCGAGTTGTGGGGGCTTCGAGGGCCAGCGCTGCACGGCGACGGTGAAGATCTCCGACACCCGGTCGTCGAAAACGTCCTTCACCTACGACGCCAATGGCAACCTGACCAAGGCGGCGGCGCGGTCTTCACCTACAACGACGCCCTCCAGCTCACCGCCCAGACCGGCTCCACAACCCCGTGGTCCTATGACAAGGCCGGCAACGAGACGGCCGGCGGCCGTACCGCCGCGACAGCACGGTCGAACGAGACCTGGACCGACTACAGCCAGCTGGCCGGCATCACGGTGGGCGGCACGAACTACGACCTAGTCCACGCGGGCACGACCAACGCCGAGCGCACCAAGCTCGGCCCGACCTGGTTCCACCACACCGCACTCGGCCTGGCGTCCACGACCACCAACGGCGTCGACACAGGATTCATCCGCGAACCTGCGGGCACCTTGAACTCCATGACGACCGGGGGCAAGTCGTACTACTACCTCACCGATGCCACAGGCAACGTCCTCGGCCTGGTGGACGACGCGGGCAAGCGCACCCACACCTACGCCTACAGCCCCACCGGCCTGCCCCGCGGCACCACCACCGAAGCAGCCCCCCAGCCGTTCCGCTACACCGGCGCCTACCTCGACCCGACCAGCCTGTACAAGATGGGCGCACGCTACTACGACCCGCAACACGGCCGCTTCACCCAACCCGACCCCTCCGGGCAAGAGACCAACGCCTACCTTTACGCGGGCGGCGACCCCATCAACAACAGCGATCCCTCAGGGCTCGGGTTCCTCGACAGTGTTTCGAACTTGTTCGACGACACCAATGACATCTGGGGCGCTGTCACGGGTTGCATCGCCGGAATAGAGGCTGCTGCGACGACAAACATCATCGCGACAGCCACCATCATGGCTGGCCCCTGGGGGACCGCCGCCGCAGTCGCCGGAAGTTGCGCCGTGGGAGGCGTGCTCGGCTACAACAACGTCGACCTCATCAGCTACGGATAACGGATCCGGGGCCGGTCCCTGTTCAGCAAGTCGGGGGTGACAGGGTCGTGGGGCCCGGTCACCCCCACCGCGCTGCTTTGACGAAAGGACTGAAGGAAATGAGCAACAAAGCCAAGATGACCATCTTTTTATCCCTTGTTGTGGTCGCCACGGTCATAGCCATGATCCAAGGCATCGCGGCAGAAGGATCGAAGAAGACCGTGCCTTTCATTCTGGCGGCTCTTGGAGTGGCATCGCTCATCATGTGGACCATCGGGGTGCGGGGTAAGGCAAGGAAGAGGTAGAAAACGGGGAGTGGCAGCGAGCAGCGTGGGACTGTCCGCAGGCAGTGTCAGCAGTGGTTCGGCCGGGAGCACGTCATACGGTGATGCGATCTTCCTCGTCCGCATCCATGCTGGCCACAGCCTCGCCTCTTGACAGCAGGCTCCGTTGGCGTGCCTAGATCCTTATCGTGCACGAGCTCGTCTGGACTCCTATCGACGGGAGAGGCAGCCCGACGTCACAGCGAGGGGGAGACCCCCCGAACGCGCGCAGCCCGTTGTTCAGGGCTGGCGGTGATTCTGTCTACTTTCCTCGCACACGCGAAAGCCGCGCCGGAACGTGCCCGACGCGGCCTCAGTGCAACCTTACGGCGGCGGTTTAGTCGTTTAAGAGTGCGGGCTCTGAACGGTGGGCCGCGCTTAGGATCCCGTCATCCTCAAAGCTGAGCAATGTCTTCGAGTCAGGCAGCCGCCACCACAGCTCACCGGCAGTGAAGGGTTCGCATTGCTCAAAGGCGACACCCTTCTCCTTGGCGAAGGCGGCAAAGTCCTTCAGCGTCATCGAGGGGACATCGCCCCCAGGCAGAACAATCTGCGGTCCGCCTGGCTCCACGGCGAGATGCCACAGAGTTCCGTCCGCGGAGAATCCCAGTTGGACGTCCCCGTACAGGTGCACGGCGGGCAGCGGGCCCGTCACCCCGTCCGGTTCGCCCAGCAATTCCGAGACCTCCGCGACCGACACCCCGATGTGCAGGCCGCCGAGGCGGCCGGAGACACAGAACTCGACAAGCTGCTCGTCCATCACCATCAGGCGTCCTCGAGTGCCTTCACCGGAATTCCTCAGGCCGGTAATCTGCTTGCTGAACGAGTGGTTCTGCTCCAGATAATCCCCCTTACGCGCCTGCTCAAGGGCCTTGGCCCGGAACGCCGGGTCCTCGAAATACTTCGCGACCTTTGAGATGGCCTCCTTGCCGGCCTTCCCGCTGAAGGTCAACCGATAGAGGAGGTTACCGTCCTCGTTCCCGCGGAAACGGACACCTCACCTGCGCTGCGCTCGCCAAGCAACTTCACATGAGGTCATGCCTGGTCAGTGCAGCGCCTCGATGGCCTGCAGGATCAGCGCTCGGGCGTCAGCCCCGTACACGGCCATGCTGCGCAGTTCCTGAAACGCGCGGGCGTACAGGCTGACTTCCGACGGCTGGGTGATCCTCACTCTCGCTGAGACCAACTCGACCGAGACGAGGCGGTCGTCGTAAATGTGGAAGGTCTCGCGCGGCCACTGCCGCCGCTGCGGCGCGGACATGGGGACGATACCGAGGGAGACCTGAGGCAGGGCGCCGGCCGTGAGGAGGTAGCCGAGCTGCGCTGCCATCGCGTTGCCGTCGCAGACCTGGTACCGAAGCGCCGCCTCTTCGACCACGAAGACGAACGTGTGCCCCGGCTGATGGATGATCAGGGAGCGGCCGACTCGGGCTTGGGCCGCCTCCGCGCTGTCGTCTACGGGCAGGTCCCGGAAGGCCGCGCTGATGCCCAGAACCCCAGCGGCGTAGCCCTCGGTCTGTAGCAAGCCGGGCACAAGCGATGACGAGTAGACCCGGAAGTGGCGGGTGTCCTGGAACAGTCGGGGCTCGCTGCCTTGCAGGGCCTTGAGCCCGTGGCGTACTTCGGTGCGCCACTCGGTGTACATGGACTCGGCGTGCAGCGACTGGGCGATCAGATCGTCGGCCTGGTCCAGGGCGTCGCAGGCCCTGCACCACAGACGGATATCCGCAGCGTTGGGCGCCGTGCGCGCGTTCTCGATCCTGGACGTCTTGGCGTGGTGCCAGCCGCACCGGTCGGCCAGCTCGGTCACCGTCAGCCCTGCCCTCCGGCGCATGCCGCGCAGCCGCTGAGCCACTACCTTCCGCGCGGCCTGTGCCGAGGAAGAGGGGGAGATAGGCATGAGCTGGCCTGTCCGGTCGTGCTGTCAGGTGATCTTGTACTGGTCGTGCGGCGTGGCTCGCGACCACACCTCTTCGAACGCCTCGGCGCACAGCTTCGCAGCCGCCGGGTCCTCGCTGATCTCTCCTCCGGCTGAGGCGCCGTCGCCGGTGAAGTGGTTCCACCGGATCAGACGGTCGTCGATCAGCCAGAAGTCGTTGCCGGGCAGCGCGATGTCCGAGGCCTGGCGGCGCGGCAGCCACCGGACCTGTTCGCCGGCGGCAACGTTGGTGAAGGTCCCGTCGTACAGGAAGCGCGTATATTCGCTGACCGGCTCGGATACGATCCGCGCGCGGCGCACGACGACGCCGCGGCTGACGGTCTTCTGGATCAGGTCCAGCCACGGCCGCCACCACGACGACCGATCGGCCGGGTCGTGACGGTGACCAGCCTGCCACTCGGCGAAGGGCCCGCTCTCGTAATCGACCGCGTAGGCATCGCGCATCTCCAGGTGGACGGCGGAGCGGGTCGCGGAACCGAGGAGCTCAGGCCAGGTGGGAACGCTCGTCAAGGGCATCGCACGCCTTCCTGATCAACTGCGTCATCCTCGCGGGAATCCGGACTACGGCCTCGTGATCGGGGATGCCGACGGCGTGGCCGGGCACCTCGAACGAAGCGCATTCTGTCGCGAGTTCCTCGTCGGGCTTCCAGCCCTGGAGCACGAGTTCGTTCTTCTCCTCGTCGATCCACACGGTGGGGCTCTCGCCGTCTCCGGTGTTCGGGTCGATCCCGATGAACTGTAAGGGCACTGCTACCTCCGGCCATCACATGTGCAGGACTGTGCGCACCATCACCTGCCTGGCGGTTTTGGTCAAGGGGCCCGCTTCGCCATCGGGCCCGCACGGCTGAATACGCGCACAGATCTGCACATCGCTGGCCGTGCTGCACATCACACTCCTAGCGTCGGCAGGGATGCAGAAGCCCCGGCGAGGCGGCGGATCCTCCCGGGGTGTGGACGACGCCTGAGGAGCGCCGACATGCAGCAAGCTACAGCCCCAGCGCCCGAGTCGGGAACCGCGGATCTCTGGCCGCTGGACGTGACGGTGATGCGCGCCGCAGCGCGCCGCCTGCTCGCCGAGGACGCCGAGCTGCCCTCCGACGACGAGCTGGACACGCTGATCCTCCAGCTCCGCGGGCACGTCATGCTCGCCATCCCTGTCGTCGAGGCCCTGGCCGCCCGCTTGGCCGAGAACGACGTGCCCCGTGCATGCGCGCTCGCCGGCGTCGGCGAGGCCCGCACCCGTCTCGGCCTGGAGCCCCGGCACGTCCTGCCCGCGCGGATCGCGCATGCGCAGCGCCTGGCCCGCTCGGTCACCGCTCTCTGTGACCACTACGAGAACCTCTGCGAGGCCCAGCCGTGACCGTTCAAGAGAAGCTCCTCGACTTCCCCCTGCCGGATGCACCGGAGCCTTTGGAGGACTGCGGGGTCTGCCAGGCCCTTGTGAAGCAGCGCGAGGAAGCGTTGGCCGCCGGTGACTGGTCGCGCGTCACCGACTGCAACGTGGAGATCCGCAACCACCGCCGCCGCACACCGGCGCGGAGGTGGCGATGACGCAGACCGCGAACCGGCCGCCACTGCCCCAGCCCATCCACTGGCCCATCCTGCGGCCACCCCTCACCACATGCGACGCCTGCCGCGACCTGCTGGACGATCTCATGATCGTCATGCTGCACGAGGAGTCGGACAGTGCATTCCTCGCGCAGATTCTCGTGGCCCGGCATATCGCCGCCGAGCACCCCGACGCCGTCCCGCCGCCGCACACCGACGGGTGCCACCTTTGCGCCCACTACGGGCGGCACGGCGACAGCGGCCTGTGGAGCGACCACCGAGCCCGCGGCCTGTTCCTCCCCAAGGCGATAGCCCGGCTCATGTAATTCCCCCTACCGGCGACGGCCCGATGGGGCCGGCAGCGGGGTCAGGCCACCCTCGAGGGCGGCCGCCACGGACGGCCACGTACCCAGCGCACGCCGAAGCCCGCCACTGCCTCTCCGTCGACCTGCGCGCCCTGTACCCGCGCGATACCGAGGACAAGGCCGTGCTGCACCCGCTGACCCGCAAGCGGACCGCCTCGCCGTAGGAGCGGGCCCTCCTCGCCGCCGACGCGCTGAGGGTCCGGGCCCAGGCCGTGGTCCGCGTAGCGGGGACCGCCTGGGCTCCCGCACCCGGCCGCACGCCGTCGCCGTGCCCGCCGGTTCGACGCCGCGCCTGCGGCCGGCCGCACGGACCGGAAGGCTGACCGTGGCCAAGAGCCGCAGACGACGGACATCGCCGGGATGGATCAGACCCGCGCCACGTTCGACGCTGCCGCCGCCAAGATGGCCGCCAAGCTGCAGGACGGCGTCCGGGAACGCGCAGTTGGTTCAGCACAACCATCGGGACCACAGCCAGGCAGACCGAAGCCCTCGTGAACCCGGCAATCAACGCCTGAGCCCGTCTCACCCCACCTTGAGTGCCGAAGTGACCTGCGTGGCCTGTCGGTTCTACCAGCAGTTTTAGGAGCTGTGCGCGACGGACTGGTTCGGCGTGATCACAGTCCCTCGTCGTCGAGGGGCTCGGGCACGACGGTGTAGGCGAGGTCGAGGACGTAGCGTTCGGAGACGGGGCAGCTGCTCCACGCCTGGGTGAGGTGGTCCTCGAAGGTGTCATCGGTGGGGTGATCGAGGGTGGCCATGTAGTAGTTGGCTGTCGCCTGTCGATTTTCCCACTATGCGTGGCCCTCGTAGACGCCGGGACGGGGCAGGGTCATCTCGCCTGCGGGCCCGTATTCGAGTTGGTTGACAACGAGGGTCCCGGTCTCGGATTCGATGCTCACGGGCACATGGCCCTCGGCGGCGGCAGGCGGGGTGGGCGGGGTATCCCAGACGCGGATGATCACCTGCACGTCGAGGCCGGCGAACTGGACATGGCAACGCCGTGCGGCTCGGACGGGCTGTGGCCGACGCCATCCCGGGCGCCCGCTTCGAGATCCTGCCTCAGGAAGCCCACCAGCCGTTCTAGGAATCTCCCGACCTGTTCAATGCACGGGTCGACGCCTTCTGGCGCGAGTTCGACGGCCACGCCCCGCTGTCCTGATCCTCGGGCGACCGGCTCGGGCTCGGATGCTCGCAGGGACCGGGCGGGGATCACACCGCGAACCGGACGACCGAACCCATCGGATCACCCGGCATCACGTCGAGGCGGAGCCTGTTTCCCATCACTTCGGCGGCTTCGGCTGCGGTGAAGCCCATGCCGTAGTGCAGCAGGA
>DASQNC010000027.1 GCA_035645145.1 Azospirillaceae bacterium
GCGGTGTTGCGGGCGGCGACGGCGGAGTTTGCCGCTCGTGGGTTGCACGGGGCCTCGACGGAGAGGGTTGCCGTGAGCGCGGACATCGCGCATTCTTACGTGTTCAAGCTGTTCGGGACGAAGAGGGAGCTGTTCCTGGCGGCCACCGGGCGGGTCTACGATCGGGTGCTCGGGCTGTTCCGCCAGGGCGCGGAGGCCCACCCGGAGGACCCGTTGTGGGGGATGGGCGCGGCCTTCAGGGAGCTGCTGGTCGACCGCGAGGAGCTGCGCGTGATGATCCACGGCTTCGCCGCCGCCGCGGACCCGGAGATCGGGGACCTCGTGCGCCAGCGCTACGCTGAACTCTACCGCTACGCGAAAGAAGCCTCCGGCGCCGACGACGGGCGCGTCAGGGCCTTCTGGGCGCACGGTATGCTGCTCATCGTGGCCGCCGCCGTAGACCTGCCCTCATTGGAAGGGAGGGAGCCTTGGGTACACGACCTGCTCAACGTGAAGGGCTAGCCCTTTTTTTATGTCGGTGAATGAGTGTCCAGTCACTCTACAAGGAGGAGACGATGATCGGTGAGGGTGCGGGGAAGACGGGTGTGCTGGCAGGGACATTGCGGGATGTGCGGACCTGGGGAGAGCAGAAGGTGGAGACGGTGCGGCTCTCCGTCTCGAACGTGTATCTGGCGCGGGGGGAGGCCGGTTCGGTACTAGTCGACGCGGGCGATCCGGGCAACGGCAAGAAGATAATGGAGGGGCTGGCGAAGGTAGGGGCCGGGGTGGATGAGGTGGCCCTGATCCTGCTCACACACGGCCACGTGGACCACTTTGGCAGCGCCGCCGAGCTCAGGAAGCTTACTGGCGCACCGGTGGCGATCCACGAGAAAGACGCGGAGAACTTGAGGCGCGGGCGGAACCCGCACCTGCCGCCGACCGGGTTGGAGGGGCGCCTGATAAAGCCCTTCCTCAAGCACCAGGCGCCGCCGGTGGAGCCCGACGTGCTGTTAGGCGGTGAGGCGGGCCTGGAAGAGTGGGGCGTGCGCGGGCGCGTGATCGAGACCCCGGGCCACACTCCGGGGTCAGTCTCGGTCGTGCTCGACGGCGGGGAGGCCATCGTCGGCGACGTGCTGGCCGGGGGTTACCTGGGCTTCAAGGTCATGCCGCGCTCCCCACGCTACCACCTCTACGCCGAGGACCCTGGCGAGGTGCTACGGAGCATAAAGAAGGTCCTCGACCTCTCGCCGACTGTCGTCTTCACCGGCCACGGCGGCCCGCTCGCACCGGAGGCGGTGCGGAGGCGGTTCTCGTGACGGCCCGGAAGGTTGCCCTCGTCACGGGCGCGTCCTCAGGCATCGGGCGGGCGACGGCGGAGCTGCTCGCCCGGCGCGGCTACCGGACTTTCGGCACGAGCCGCGACCCGTCGCGGGTGCGCGCACCCGAGGGCGTCGAGATGGTGGAGATGGACGTGACGTCCGGCGGATCGGTGGCGGTGGGCGTAGGTGAAGTGCTGGAGCGTGCCGGCGGGATCTACGCCCTCGTCAACAACGTCGGGTACGTTCTGCTGGGCGCAGCCGAGGAGACGAGCTTCGAGGAGTTCTCCCGGCAGCTCGACACCAACTTCGTCGGCGCCGCGCGAGTGACGGGCGCCGTGCTGGCGGGCATGCGCGAGCGGGGCGCGGGCAGGATCGTCAACGTAAGCTCCCTAGGCGGCATGGCCGCGCTCCCCTACACGGGCGCGTATGCCGCGAGCAAGTTCGCCCTGGAAGGCTACAGCGAAGTCCTGCGCCACGAGCTTCTTCCCTTCGACGTGTACGTATCGCTCGTCGAGCCAACCAACGTCAGGACCGAGACCCTGGACACCTCCAACCGCGAGGCCGCCAGGACGCACCCGGCCTACGCCGCCGCGCGGAAGCGGTTCGCGGGGAATTT
>DASQNC010000028.1 GCA_035645145.1 Azospirillaceae bacterium
TCAGCGTCTCCTCCGCCCGGACGATCACTTGGCCGCACACGTCCGCGTAGATCGGGTAGAGCAGCGGACCAAGCTCGTCCTCCGGCACCGCCAGGAAGGCACGGAAGGGTTCCAGCGGAAGGGCGATGTCCTCGGCGAGGAGCGGCTCGCCATCCACCAGGCGCACGCGGTCCATGCGGATCACGGGCGCCCCCGCCTCCAGGCCGAGGCCACGGGCCATTTCGGCGGTGGCGGGCACGATTTCGCGCGTGAGTAGGCGTCCCTCCGGATGCAGGGGGGCACCTTCCGCGCCTTGGAGACGGAAGAAGCGGAACATGGACGACGCGAATGCACCCCGGCGCACATAGGTGCCGCTGCCCTGCCGGCGCTCGAGCAGGCCGTCCTCGACAAGGTCCGACACGGCACGGCGGACGGTGCCCAAGGCCACCCCATAGGCGCCCGCCAGGGCGGCTTCGGACGGCAGCGCGTCGCCGGGCGCCCATTCCCCGCCCCGCACCCGCTCCGCCAGCGCTTCCTTCACGCGCTCGTACAAAGGCAGGCGCGCATCCCCCGGAAGGTGGGGGACGGGTTGGAAGCCTGGCGGTTGCCTCGACACACTCATTGATCTACCGGAACAAGAAAGATTGCTGTAGTCATATATAAGACTATTTATCTGGTCAACGATCCTGCACGTACCAGGAGAGCCGACGACAATGCCGCCGCCCGAGGGCCCGGAGGCCGAAGCCGCCCATTTGCCGCCGCTGCGGGACGGGGCTGTCGACACCCACGCGCACGTCTTCCTGGCCGACCTGCCGATCGCGCCGGGATCACGCTATGCCCCGGCCGGGGACGCCCCCCTTCGTCGTTATCTCGATCTCCTGGACGAAGCCGGGATCGCAGCGGCGCTGCTCGTGCAGCCGAGCTTCCTGGGCACCGACAACCGGTTCATGCTCGACGCGGTCGCCACCGCACCGGACAGGCTGCGCGCGGTGGCGGTCGTCGATCCCCGAACCACCACCGGCGATCTGGCCGCCCTCAGGGCGCGCGGCACCGTCGGCATCCGCCTGAACCTGATCGGGCAGGCCACGCCGAACCTGCTGGCCGAACCGTGGAAGGGCCTTGTCGGGCGAGTGGCCGCGACCGGCCTGTTCGTGGAAGTGCATGCCGAGGGCGGGCAGTGGCCGGTCCTCCTGCCCGCCCTCCTCGGCCACGATTTGCCCGTCGTGATCGACCATTTCGGCCGGCCGCAATCCGACGATCCGCACCGGTGTGCCGGGCTGGCCGCCGTTCTGGATGTGGCCGCCCACCCCCGAGTCTGGATCAAACTCTCGGCCCCGTACCGATTCCCGGGCCGGACGGACGAGGTGGTGGCGCGCCTGCTGGATCGCGCCGGTACCGATCGGCTGCTGTGGGGCAGCGACTGGCCCTTCACCCAGCATCCGGAGATCGGGGCCTACGGCGAAGCGCGGCAATGGCTCGACCACTGGGTTCCGTCCCATCGGTCGCGGCAACGCATTCTGTGCGAGAATCCCCGCAGGCTCATCGCATCGGCGTGAGGGCGAAAGCCGGCAACGGACCCGCTTCCGCGCCTTGGCGGAGTCGCGGGTGGAGAAGGGGCAGCCCCTTGCCCAAGGCCCGCTTCACGGCCACAGTGGGGGCGGACAAACCGGGGCACCGGCGGGCCGCATGACATCCGGGAATACCCCCATGACCGATCCCGACGCCCGCCTGCGCGAATTGCGCAGACGCTTCCTCGAAGACCTGCCCGGACGGGTGGAGGCGCTGGCCGCGAACTTATCCGCCCTGCGGGCGGGCGATGCCGGGGCCGCCGTACGGGCCGCAACGGCCGCGCACGCGCTTGCCGGTGCGGCCGGCGTGTTCGACGAGCCCAGGCTTCGCGAGGCCGCCATTGCCTTGGAGGACTCGCTCCGGGACGGCGCGGACACCGCCACGCTGGATACGCTGCAGGCGGACCTGTCGGCTGCGGCGCAGATCGCCACAACCCGGCCCTCGTACGAACCCGATTAAGGAACCCCTTGCCGCCGGCCCTGTTCGAGCGGAACAGCCCCGTTCGCAGGATCCCTTGATGTCTTCCGCTCGATCGAAATTCCCCGTCCTCGTCTGCGCCGCCCTGCTGATCGCGGCGGCGCCGCTTTCGGCACAGACTGTGGGCCGCGGCCAGTCGAACAGCAGTTGCCCTCCGGGCAACATCAACCCGGATTGCGCCGGCCGGCCCGGCGGCACCCCGCCGGCCGCACGGCAGCAAGGCCAACCCAACCAGCGTGTGGACGAGCGCTCGCCGGTGGGCGGCGGTCCGGCCACCGTGGTTCCCCGGCCCATGGGCAATGGCAACAGCGCCGGCGCCGGGGCCGGCGGCCAAGGCATGGGTACCGGCCCAGGCAGCGGCACGGGCGCCGGGGTGGGTGGCGCACCGACCAGCATGGGCGGGGCCGGCACCACAGGCGGAACCACGGGCGCACCGGGTTCGGCCAACAGCAGCACCGGCACCGGCACGAGCCGCTGAGGCCGCCGGACGCCGAAGGCCTGCCACTGCGGGCACGATCCGGCCGGGACGCGTGATTGCGGACGTTGCCCGGCCACGGCACACTTTGGGCACCCGAACGATTTGCGTGCAACCCGAATGACCGAGTCCACCGAGCAGACCCGTCTCGCGATCCGCATCCTGGCGGATGCCGTCGAAGCGGCGGCCCCGCCGGACCACCAGGCGGCACGCGGCGTCGTGCGCGTGCTGCGCGGCTGTGCCCGCGGGGACGGCGATGTTGCCGAAGCCGCACGCATGTTCAACGGCCTGGACCCGGCGGTGCGCACCAAGGCGGCCGATACGGCGGCGCACGAAGCCCGCGAAGTGCGTCGCCGCATGGACGTCGGCGAGCCCCTGAACCGGATCGCCGCATCGCCGCGGCGCGGCAACCAGGGCCAGGGCCTGTTCGGCGTGCTGAACCGGCGCTAACGGCCCGCCATCGTCGCGCCCCCTGCCGTCGCGCGCGCCACCGTCGCACCGGCGGGGCGCCGCATGTCGCAGTGGGGAATGCCGTCCTCCAGGTAATCCTGCGCGATCCGGAGGAAACCGAACCCGCCGTAGAACCGCTCGAGGTGGGCCTGGGCGGACAGATCCACGGGCACCGCGCCGAACCGGCGGTCGACCTCGGCCAGGGCCTCGGCCATCAGCCGCCGGCCGAGGCCGGTCCCGCGCACCACCAGGGCAACGGCCACGCGGCCGATCCGCGCCGCTTTGTCCGGCCCCGGCGCGAACAGGCGCAGGCAGCCGACGAGTTCGCCGCCCGCGGCAAACGCAAGCAGATGGGCCGCCGCCGGATCCTTGCCGTCGATCTCCGGGAAGGCGCACGCCTGCTCGACGACGAACACGTCGCAACGCAGCCGCAGCAGATCGTGCAGTTCGCGCGGGGTCAGGGCGTCGAAATCGCGCCAGACCAGGCGTTCGGACGACCCGGTCATCGGGACCCGGCCCGCATCAGAACTGCCGCGGCAGGAAATCCTGCGGTGCGGGATCGACAACCCGGAACCCCTCGGGCTGGACCTCGAGCACCGCCAATCCCCGCTCCACGGAACCGTCGGGCAGCAGGCGGAAGATGCCGTCCACGCCGGCGAACCCCTCCGGGCTGGTCAACACCCGCTCGTCGAACCCCAGCGGCTCCGGTCCGCGGGCCAACACCGCCGCCAACTGCATGGCGTCGTACGCCAGCGTGGCAAGCCGTGGCGGGCGGCGGCCGTAGACCAACTCGTAGCGCTGTTCGAAACCGGCGCGGGCCTCGGGCGGCGCGGCGGCGAACCAGCCGCCCACCAGCACCGGCTCGCGGCCGATGTCGCGCTCGTCCCACAGGCCGGTTCCGAGCAGGCGGACGCGGCGCGGGTCCATCCCATCCGCCACCGCGATGCTGGCGATCTCCCGCAGCTTGGGCCCGCCCTCGGCGATCAGCAGGGCGTCGAATCCCGGGTCGGCCCCCCCGCCGGGGCCGAGCAGCCGCTGCACCTCCGGGCGGACGTCGGGGGCCGTTGGATCGAAACGCTGCACCCGGACCACCGTGGCACCGTTGCGTCGGGCGGCCCCCTCGAACGCGGTCGCAACCGCGTTGCCGTAGGCGTTGGATGGCACCATGGCCGCGATCCGCCGCAATCCCTGGGACGCGGCATAGCCCACCACGCGCTCGACCTGCGCCGCCGGCGCAAAGCCGAAGGCCCACACGCCCTGGCTCGCGACGCTGCGGTCGGAGGTCAGCGCGATCATCGGCACGCTCTGGGTCCAGGCCACGGGGGCGGCGCCTTGGACGGCCGTGCTGAAGAACGGGCCGATGATCATCCGCGCCCCCTCCGCGGTGACTTGGCGGGCGGCCTCGGCCGCACCCTGGTGGGTGCCCCGGGTGTCGCGGGCCACCAGTTCCAGGCTCTCGTCGGCGGTGTCGAACACGGCAAGCTGGGCGGCGTCCAGCAGGGCCGAGCCGAGCTGCGCGTTCGACCCGGACAGCGGCAGCAGCACCGCCACGCGGGTCCGGTTGTCGCGCGGGGCATCGGGCTGTGCGGGGGCGGTGGGGGCGGGCGGCAACGATTGCGCCTCCTGCGGTGCCGGCGATACCCTCTGCGCGCAGGCCCCCAATCCCAGCAGGGCCGCCAATGCCACCACCGCGGTCGATAGCCGAGCCACCTTGCGTTCCTCCCAACCCACGAAACCGACCGGCACGTTATCCACCGGCCCCGCGCAAGTAAACCGGACGGCCGGATGACACCGGACGCGCAGCACCGACGCGCATCGGCGTATCGGCGCCGGGCCGAACGGCGCGGCCGCATCGCCGAAACCATTGCGCGGCTGTTGCTGAACCTCAAGGGATACAGGATCGTTGCATCGCGCCTGCGCACACCGGTCGGCGAAATCGACCTTCTGGCGCGGCGGGGCGGGGTGCTGGCCGTGGTGGAGGTGAAGACCCGGCCCACGCTGGCGGATGCCGGGGACGCGGTTTCCTATGCCCAGCGCCACCGTCTGGCACGGGCCGCGGTCGCCGTCCTGGCCGGACGAACGGATCTGGCCGGACTGACGGTCCGCTTCGATGCGGTCCTGGTGCCCCGGCGTGGCTGGCCGCGGCACCTGCCGGACGCTTGGCGGCCTTAGGTGTTAGATGTCACGCTGACTGTGCGGCGCACGGGATCGCGTCCACGCTTCGAACGGCAGGCAATGCCGTGGTGCCGCAGGTCATGGAGGATCCACAGTGGGAGGGCCGTGTACCGTGTCGATACGGGATGAGGCCATCGATTACCTGAGGAACGTCGGCGAGGCGGACGACGACCGGATCGACCTGGCCGCGACCGCGCTGCGGCTGGCGGCGGCGGCCCTGCCCGCCGGGGAGCAGGTGGCGAACCCCCTGGACAGCCTGGCTCCGTTCGATGCGCATCTGGCCGAGATCGCGGATGCGGTGGCCGTGGCCGCCGCCCCGGCCGAAGATCTGGCCGGGCGCCTGGTCGCCCTCAACGGCGTGCTGATCGACCGCTTCGGCTACACCGGCGACCGTGAAACCTACGACGACCTGGACAACGCCAACATGCTGCGCGTCATCGAACGGCGCAGGGGTCTGCCGGTGGCGCTGGGGATCCTCTACATCCATGCCGCACGCGCCCAGGGCTGGAAGGCGGAGGGGCTGAACTTCCCCGGCCATTTCCTGATCCGCATGGACGCGCCCGGCGAACGTGCGGTCGTCGATCCGTTCAACGGCGGCAGCGTGCGCACCGTCCCGGAGCTGCGCGAGCTGCTGAAGGCCTCGGCCGGACCGGACGCCGAGTTGGGCCCCGCCCACTACGAGGCGGTGGGCAACCGCGACGTCCTTCTAAGATTGCAGAACAACATCAAGCTGCGTTATCTGGCCGTGCAACGGGTCGAGGCGGCGGCCGGCATCCTCGACACCATGCTGCTCGTGGCCCCCCGAACGCCATCGCTCTGGCGCGAGGCCGGCATCCTGCACGCCTATCTGGGCAACCTGACCCGCGCCATCGGCGCTCTCGACACCTTTCTCGGCTTCGGCCCCGGCGGCGATGCCGCGGCCGAGGCGGCCCGGCTGCTGCGGCAGCTGCGCTCGAAGCTCAATTGAGGAGACCGCCACATGAGCCTTGCCGTCGCCATCCAGATGGACCCGATCGAGTCCATCAACATCGACAAGGACTCCACCTTCATGATGGCGCTCGAAGCGCAGCGCCGCGGGCACGCCCTCTACCACTACCTGCCCAACGCCCTGTCCCTGCGCAACGGCCGCCTGTTCGCCCGTGCCCGCAGCCTGCGCGTGAAGCGCGCGCACGGCGCCCATTTCGAGCTGGGCGCGCCCGAGATGCTCGACCTGGCCACCGTGGACGTGATCCTGATGCGCCAGGACCCGCCCTTCGACATGGCCTACATCACCGCAACCCATATGCTGGAGCATGTGGCGGGCACGGCCCTGGTGGTGAACGACCCGGCCGAGGTGCGCAACGCGCCGGAAAAGCTGTTCGTCACCCACTTCCCGGACCTGATGCCGCCGACCCTGATCACCTCCGACAAGGAGGAGATCCTGGCGTTCCGGGCCGAGCACAAGGACATCGTCGTGAAGCCGCTGTTCGGCAACGGCGGTGCGGGCGTGTTCCACCTGAAGCCCGACGACGAGAACCTGGGGGCGCTTCTGGAGGTGTTCACCCAGCTCTACCGCGAGCCGGTGATCGTCCAGCGCTACCTGCCCGAGATCCGCGAGGGCGACAAGCGCATCATCCTGGTGGACGGCGACCCGGTGGGCGCGGTGTCGCGCATCCCCATGGCCGGCGAGGCGCGCGCCAATTTCCATGCCGGCGGCAGCGCCCGGAAGACCGAACTGACACCGCGCGAGCGGGACATTTGCGCGGCCATCGGCCCGACGCTGCGGGCGAAGGGCATGGTGTTCGTCGGCATCGACGTGATCGGCGACTACCTGACCGAGATCAACGTCACCTCGCCCACCGGCATCCAGGAAATCAACCAGCTGGACGGGATCCAGATCGAGGTCCAGCTCTGGGACGCCATCGAGCGCCGCCAAGCCTCCCACCGCGCGGCACGCGCCTGATACCGCCACGCGCCGCGCGGCCCGGCGGCGGCCGGGCCGCGCGTCTTGCGCCGATGGACCGCCCTTACAAAAGCCCGCGCAGGCGGGCGCGGGCGAACGCGGCGATGGTGAAGCTGTCGGTGATTTCGCCGGATGCGATCATCGCCTCGAAGGCGGGCAGTTCGACCTCCACCACCCCGGCGATCCCCTCCTCGGTCTGCGGCTGACCGTAGCCCTCCAATTCCCCCAGGAAGACCGCGACCGAGGTGCCCAGGAACCCGGTGGTCGCATGCACCAACCCCAGGTCCGTCAGGCTGCGGAGGCGTCCGCCCAACTCCTCGCGGGTTTCGGCGGCGGCGGTCTCCTCGATGGCGACCCCGGCCTCGCGCGCACCGCGGGGGATCTCCAGGTGCCACTGCCGCGTGGCATGGCGGAAGATGCGCAGCAGCAGGATGCGCCTGCCGAGCACCGGCAGCACGGCCGCACCCGTGGGACTGCCCCGACCGGGATTGACCGCCCGGTGGTGGATGGTGACCGTTCCGTCGCCGTAGGTGATCGCGTCGCGCAGCACCGTGATGTACGGATCCTGGTAGCCCACGCCGGCCCGGGCCCAGGCCCGGGGCAGCCCGCGGGCGGCCAGCCGGTCGGCGACCACCGCCTCGATCCCGGCGATGCGGTCGGGATCCAGCGCCACCTCGGCCCCGCCTTCGGGGGTGCCGAACAGATCGGGATGGCGCTTGGCGAACGCCAGATAGTCGGCAAGCCGGCTGTGGTCGTCGGTCATGGGCAAGGGCCTGGGTGGGGAAAGGGTCCCCGCCTGTTTGACCAGCCGCGCACGCGCTTGCAAGCCCCATCCCCCGAAGACCCTCGCCGCGCGAACGGAGTTCGCACGCGCGATCATCCGGCCATTGCGCGGACCATATCCAAATCGCCATTCTCATCCGATGGGGATGCGGAACCCTTCCGTTTTCCCGTAAAAGATAGCAATTTAAGAATCACAGCCGGGGCACCGTCCCGGCGCCGATCCGGAATGACGCCGATGGATGGCATCCTCAACCTGATCCAGGAATATGGCGACGTTTTCTACGCCATCACGTTCTTCTGGACGTTCCTGGAAGGTGAGACATTCGTCATCTTCGCCGGTCTGGCCGCCGCCAACGAGATCCTGGACATCCGTCTTCTGATCGCCGCCGCCTGGATCGGCAGCTTCTGCGGCGACCAGACATGGTTCATCCTCGGCCGCCACTACGGGCGCCGCCTGCTCGTCCGGTATCCGCGGTTCCAGCCCGGCGTCGATGCGTCGCTGCGCTGGCTGGAGCGGTGGAACACCCTGTTCATCCTGAGCTTCCGGTTCATCTACGGCGTGCGGAACTTCGCATCCTTCGCCATGGGCATGAGCGGGATGTCCTGGGCACGCTTCGCGTTCCTGAATTTCATTGCGGCCGGCGTGTGGGCGGTGGCCTTCGCCGGAGCCGGTTACCTGTTCGGCCAAGCCCTGGGCGTGATGATCGGCAAGCACATGCAGGCCTTCTCGCTGGGCATTCTGGGCCTGTTCGTCGTCGTCATCGGGACGAAGATCCTGCTCCACTACCGCCGCCGTGCCCCGACCGCGGGCAACGTCGCGGACTAGGATCGTCCCCGACCCCGGCCGGCATGCGCGAGCCTGCCGGCCGGGGTCGGAAGCCAGCCGCCTAAAACTCGACGGCCAGCGCGTTCACAGCCTTGGCGGTCCCGGCGACAGCCACGTCGAACAGGCGTTTGCCGGCCTCGGGCGTCGCCAACGCCGGGTTCGAGCCGATCCGGCCGTCGGGGAAGCGGCGGCGGTAGTCGTGGGCGTGGTAGAAGCGCGACGACGGCGCCACGGGCGGATCCATGACCGCCTGCTTGATGTGGTCGGGGTAGAGGTGCTGGCAGACGGCCACCTCGCTGGCGGTGGCGTGGCTGCCGTCCTGACTGCCGTAGAGTTCCCGGGCGAGCGGAGCCACCCCCTCGGCCTCCCACCAGTTCAACAGCTTGCAGCGGATCTCGAACGGGTCGCGACCATGCCGGGCGCGGAGTTCGGCATAGGTCTCGTAGAAGGCGGCGTTGATGGTCGGGACGTTGCCGCCATGGCCGTTCACGAACAGGAACCGCTCGAACCCGTGTTCGGCCAGCGACAGCACATAGTCCTTGATCACCAGCATCAGCGTGGACGGCCGCAGGGTCATGCTGCCGGGGAATTCCATGTGGTGGTGGGCCATGCCGACATGGATGGTGGGCCCGACCATGACGCCCGCGGCCTCGCCCGCTGCCCACGCGATGCCTTCCGCGCTCAGCGCATCGGTGCCGATCAGCCCGTTGGGCCCATGCTGCTCGGTCGACCCGATGGGCATGATGATGGTCTTGGATTGGGCCAGGTACTCCCGGACTTCGATCCAGGTGCAAAGCTGAAGGCGCATCGGATTAACTCCACATGGTTAACCCTGTTGTGCGCCACATCGCGCCCCCGCGCAAGCCGTGGCTTCGCCCGGCGTCGAATACAGCCGGCCGTGGTTTTCCGGCTGGAATCCGACGGGACATTATGCTCCTCGAACAAACAGGGGGCCGGGCCATGCCTCTCGATGGCGCGGGGACGGGATTCTATGGTTGTATCCACGCCCACCACCGTAAGCAGCGCGTGCAGGCCATAAGGGTTCAGCCACAGCTGCGAACCGAGGACGCATCATGGTCGCCCGCATCCGTACCGTCGCCTTCCAGGGCATCACCGTCCTCGACGTGGACGTGCAGGTGCAGATGTCGGCGGGGCTTGTGGCGTTCTCGGTGGTCGGGCTGCCCGACAAGGCGGTGGCCGAAAGCCGGGAGCGGGTGCGGGCGGCACTGCATGCGTTGGGCCTCGCCCTGCCGCCCAAGCGGATTACGGTGAACCTGGCCCCGGCGGACCTGCAGAAGGAAGGCTCGCACTACGACCTGCCCATCGCGCTGGGCCTGCTGACCGCCATGGGCGTCCTGCCGGCGGAGGAGATGGACGGGTACGTCGCCCTGGGCGAACTGGCGCTGGACGGGGCGTTGACCCCGGTGGCCGGCGTGCTGCCCGCCGGCCTGCACGCCCGCGGGCAGGACCGGGGCCTGATCTGCCCGGCCGCCAGCGGGGGCGAGGCGGCCTGGGCCTGCGGATCGGACGTGCTGGCGCCGCCGTCGCTGCTCGCCCTGGTCAACCACTTCAAAGGAACCCAGGTCCTGTCCCCGCCCGAACCGCGGATGGAGGAGGTGTCCGGCCCCGGCCTGGACCTGAAGGACATCAAGGGCCAGGAGACGGCCAAGCGGGCGGTCGAGGTCGCCGCCGCCGGGGGCCACAACCTGCTGATGGTCGGCCCGCCCGGTTCGGGCAAATCCATGCTGGCCGCCCGTCTGCCGGGCCTGCTGCCGCTCTTGACCCCGGCGGAGGCGCTGGAAGTGTCCATGGTCCACTCGCTGGCCGGGACGCTGGAAGGCGGGCGGCTGCTGCGCAACCGCCCCTTCCGCGACCCGCACCATTCCGCCTCGCTGCCGGCGTTGGTGGGCGGCGGCACGCGTGCCCGGCCGGGCGAGATCAGCCTGGCCCACCAGGGCGTGCTGTTCCTCGACGAGCTGCCGGAATTCCAGCGCGCCACGCTGGAGGCGCTGCGCCAGCCATTGGAGACCGGCCGCGTTTCGGTCGCCCGGGCCAATGCGCACGTGACGTACCCGGCCCGGGTGCAGCTGGTGGCGGCCATGAACCCCTGCCGGTGCGGCCATCTGGACGAGCCGTCGCTCGCCTGCGGGCGGGCGCCCAAATGCGCCATCGACTACCAGTCGAAGATCTCCGGCCCGCTGTTCGACCGCATCGACCTGCATGTGGACGTGCCGGCCGTCAGTGCCGCCGACCTCAGCCTGCCGCCGCCGGCCGAGGGCACCGGGCAGGTGGCCGCGCGTGTGGCCAGGGCGCGCGAAATCCAGGCCGCCCGGTATGAGGCGATGGAGGCCGGCCTCCCGTCGGGCCGCCCACCCGTGCGAACCAATGCCGGTGCCGACGGGGAGTTGCTGGAGCGCGTGGCCGCCCCGGACGCCGCCGGGCGGGCGCTTCTGACCGAGGCGGCCGAACGCATGCGCCTGTCCGCCCGCGGCTACCACCGCGTCCTGCGAGTCGCCCGCACGTTGGCCGACCTGGAGGGCGCCGACGGGGTGCGGCGCCTGCATGTCGCCGAGGCTCTGGGCTACCGCCGCGCCGGGCTGGGGCCCCACTGACGGCGCGGACTGCCGGCCGCCTGCCGTACATCCGAATCACAACGCGCGCGGCACGAAGCGCTTGAACCAAACGCCTCCTGAAGTTATTTAGCTGGCGTCCACGCCCACGCGCGGCCCCGGCATTCAGCCGGCCCCGCGCACGGGCTTTTTTCGGGACCTTTATGAGTACTGGCAGTCCGAACATCAGTTGACCCAGGACGGCACCGACCACGGGCCGTCCATGTGAAACATGGAGGCACCGATGGCTCTGGCCCGGCTTGCGTCACTGGCGTTCCGCCCAGTCTCGACGTCCACCAGCCCCGATCGAATTGACCACGCGGCCGACGCCTGCATCCGGTTGAACACCGCGATGCGGGCCGGAATGGCCTTGCGCGTGCTGAATGCCCGGCCGCCTGCGGGCGTGTTCCAGCCGCCGGCCCCGCGCCGATCGATCCAGTTCCCGACCCAATCCGCCGACGACAACCCAAGGCGCGGCGGCTGACGGGCCGGGCTTCCCGACGAAGCCTCACCTCAGCCGCCGACTGCCATCCCCGCCGCGGGATCCGCGCGGGACGGCCTCTTGCGTTTTGTGCAATCCCCAATCGCAAGACGGGGTGATCGTCATGGCCGACCAGGTCCGCTTCCTCGCCCAACATCTTCTGCACGCCGGGCTGTCGCCGCTGAACGAGCGCGACCGCCGCATCATCGCGCGGATCGCGCGGCGCATGCATGTGGCCCGCAACCTGAACCAGGCCTTCGACGAACGGTCGACGCTGAGCCAGCGTCTGGCCGACCGGGTCGCCGAGGTCGGCGGCTCGTGGGGTTTCATCCTGGGCTTCTGCGGGTTCCTGGTCGGCTGGGCGGTGCTGAACGCCGTCGTGCTGGGCGCGGGCGCCTTCGACCCCTACCCGTTCGTGTTCCTGAACCTGCTGCTGTCCATGGTGGCGGCGATCCAGGCCCCCATCATCATGATGAGCCAGAACCGCCAGGCTGCGAAGGACCGGTTGGCTGCGGCCCTCGACTACGAGGTCAACCTGAAGTCCGAGACCGAGCTGGCCAACCTGCATGACAAGGTGGACCGGCTGGAAAACCAGTTGGCGGAGATGATCACCCTCCAGCGTGCACTCCTCGTGCGTGGGGACGCGCGGCCGGACACCCGGCCGGATTCCCGCCCGGACTCCCGCAGTGAGTCCCGGGGCGATGGGGCGGGTCCGCGGCTGGTGGCGTGACCCACCGATTCGCCCGCAGGATCGGCGGCCCACCCCGGCGCGGCATCACGCCGGCCCGGGGACGGGCCGGTGAGCCCACGCACACCACCGGCGCCGCCGTCCCCGACGGTCCGGTGATGGAGGCGTGCGCCCGGTGCGGCAAGCGGATCGACCTTTGCGTCTGCGCAGCGCTGGACCCGGTGCCGCTCCGGCATTTCGTACTGATCCTCCAACACCCCCAGGAACAGGATGTCGAGTTGGGCACGGCGCGGATCGCCGCAGCCCAACTGCCCGGCTCCGTGGTCAAGGTCGGGCTGTCCTGGCCGAACCTGAAGGCGGCTCTGGGCCGCGAGGCCGACCCGCGGCGCTGGGGGGTGCTGTACCTCGGCCCGGCCAAGGCGCCCGCCGGACAGGGCACCCCCGGCAGCCCCGGCCTCAATGGCGGGCTGCTCGCACTGGACAAGCAGGGGGTGCCGTTGCCGGATCAGACGACCGGGATCGCGGGGCTGGAAGGAATCATCCTGCTCGACGGCACCTGGAGCCAGGCCAAGGCCCTGTGGTGGCGGAATCCCTGGCTGCTGAAGTGCCGGCGCCTGGTGCTGTTCCCCAAGTCGCGATCACGATACGGAACGCTGCGGCGGGAGCCGAGGCGCGAGAGCGTGTCCACCATCGAGGCCGCCGCCCTGGCGCTTGCCCATCTGGAAGGCGACCCGCATCTGGTCGACCGCCTGCTGAAGCCGTTCGACCTGTTGCTGGCGAAGCTCAAGGCCCGGCCGCGGGGGCCGCACCCGCTTCCGGACGGCGGTTGAAGGCCTCGACAGAGGAACCCACCACTTTCGAACCAATATCACACGCGCATCACAGACGATTTGCAACCATGCCGGCTCCAACATGCGCCGTATGTCGCGCATAAGGACGGTATGGGGATGAAGATGCGCAGCGATACGATTCTCACGGCCACGGCTTTGCTCGCCCTTGTCACCGGCGCGGCCCTCGTGATGTCGCCCTTGACCATGTCACCCGAGGGAACCGTTTCGGTCGCGTCCGCCTGGGCTAAGGGCGGCGGCGAGAACGGCGGCGGGAATGGCGGCGGGAACGGTGGTGGGAACGGTGGTGGGAATGGCGGCGGAAACGCCGGCAACGGTGAGCGCGGGGGCGGCGAACGCGCCGGTGGCCGGAGCGGCCAGGACTTCGGGTCCGGCCAGGGCCGCGGGGAACCGGCCTCGAAGGGTTCGGCCTCCAGGGGCTCGGGCAGTGGAACGGGCGCGGCCCCGACCGACAAGGCCGGCAGGCCGTCGTCCGCAATCGACCGGCATGCGAACGCGCTGGGGGCGTTGAACGCCGCACATGCCTCGCCCCAGGCGCGGCAGTCGGCGGCCGACACGTCGCGCGTCGGGCGGATCGCCGCCTACGAGGCCGCGATGCAGGCCGCCCATGCGATGCCGGAATACACCCCGGCGGAACGCGCGGCCAAGGCGGCGGCGATTGCGTCGGCGCGCCAGACGGAATTGACGGCGGCAGCGAACAAGTCCTTGACGGTCGATGCCGTGGCGCGGGTGGATGCGCTCCTCGGCCTGCCCGCGGCCGACCCCACCCTGGGCGTCACCCGCTGACCAGCCTGTGCGGCCGGGCCCTTGGCTCACCTGGGAGCCTCGGGCCCGATCAGCAAATAAAACCGGTCTCGGGTGCAGCCACCTTTTTTTGCCAAGCCCAGCGAACAGGCCAAAGGTTTCCATTGCCGAGCGGTGTCGGATTCCAAGCCCTGGCCCAGGGGCGATGGACGCCGCACGGATTTCCAACCTTCCCGCAACAAGGACGCAGCCGGCCGTTTCCGGGACCGGCTGCGCCGAAAGCCGTGGATATCCTCACGCGGGCAGGCCAGGCCCTCGATCCCGCGGTTTATTTGCTCGGCACCGTGGTGGCGTTGGCATGAATGCCACGCTTAAAGATCGACCACCCGAGCGTCATACCCGCCGCGCCCAGCAGGATGGCGGCGGCCCCGGCGATCTGCGCCAGTTCAAGCCGGTGCCCGAAAGCAAGGAGGTCCGTGATGATGGCGACGATCGGATAAATGAAGGACAGGGTGCCGACGACTGGGGTCGGCAGCCTTTGGATCGCGCTGTAGAGCAGGATGTACATCCCGCCCGTGTGGACGACGCCGAGCACGATCAGCATCGTCCAAGGACCGGCACCGGCTGGCGGCGCTTGCAGTGACCCCAGCGGCGCAAGCATCACGATGCCGACGGCAACCTGAATCAGCGCAATGAGGTGCGGCGGCACGCCCTTGAGCTTCTTGGTAACCGCCGCGGCAACGGCATAGAAGAAGGCGGCGCCCAAGGCCATGGCGATCCCGGTCAGATAGTCGGCGCCCGGGCCGGTTGCAGGCTTGGCCTGTACGATCAGCAACATGCCGACAAAGGCCAGGCACAGCCAGAACAGCTTGGCGCCTGTGAGGCGCTCGCCCATGAACATCACCCCAAGCGCCACCAGCATGAACGGTTGGGTGTTGTACACGGCCGTCGCCATCGAGATCGAAGCGCGCGAATAAGCGGCGAAGAGCAGCAGCCAGTTGAGGACGATGGCAACGCCGCCCAATACCGCGAAGGCGAATTGCCGACGGGTCATAACACCCGGCCCCACCAGGCCCATGGCGGCGCAGATCAGCAGAAGTGTCACGGCACCGAAAACGCAGCGCCAGAAGACCACATCCATTACCGGCTGTCCCGACAGGACGACGAAATAGCCGATCGTCCCCGAAATCAGCATGGCGGCCGTCATCTCGGCCGACCCCCGCGCCATGTCCCGCATTGTGACTCCTTTCCAGCAATTCCGCCAGAATAGCAGCCAGGAATGCTGATTTACATGGCACCACATAGGAAATTTCCCCATAATCCCTAATAAAATTAGGACCACCCCCAGATATGGCCTGAGAAAAATATGCAGGACACCATCGATCGCCGGATCGTCGAGATCCTGGCCGAAAACGCCCGGATCTCGCTCAAGGACCTGTCGAACCAGGTCAATCTCTCATCGCCCAGCGTTGCGGAACGGATGCGCCGGCTTGAGGAGCGCGGCGTGATCCGGTCCTTCACCGTCGACATCGACCCGCGGGCGCTGGGCTATTCCTTCCAGGTGCTGGTCCGTGTCCGGCCGCTGCCCGGCCGGCTTCATCTCGTCCAGGAACAGCTCAGGAACATTCCCGAGGTCTGCGAATGCGACAAGGTGACGGGTGAGGACTGTTTCATCGCCCGGCTCGTCTTGCGGTCAATCGATCAGCTCGACGACATCCTGGAGCGCATTGCGGAAATGGCCGAGACAAATACGGCCGTCGTCAAATCCCAGCCGATTCCGCGACGTCTGCCGCCGCTGTCCTGAGTAATGTGCAATTCGATATCCGGCCACCCGATGCCCGACCGCCGGGCGGCCACTTCGGTTCAGGCCGCCGGGCAGAACCAGCCCCCCCTACCTGGGCAGGGCCTGGGCGGCCACGGCCTTCAGCCGGGCGTTCGGCACTTCGGTGAAGGCGATGTCGTCACGGCCAAGATAGCGCCCCGCGTTCTGGCGCACCCAACCGGTGGTGACAATGCCGTAACGGGCCTCCGGCGCCGGAGCGGCCGGCACTTCGTTGGCATAGACGAAATCGCCCGTGCGCAGGTCGAGCGGCGTGTCGGCATCCTGGTTGGCCCGGGCCAGGATCCGCCGCAGCGTGTCCCCGTCCACCTCGGCCTTGAACAGGCTGCCGTCGAACCGCACGAAGGCGTCGAAGGCATGGCGGTTGACCTGGCCGGCGGGCAGGCCCGTGCCAAGATTGGTGTGGTTGATCAGCCCCACCTGCCCGCCTGCGGCGGCGGCCACCGAACGCGCCAGGAACCGGGCCGCGGCGGACAGGTCCATGGCGGCGGGCAGCCGGCCCAGCACCTCGCGCTCGGACTGGGTCAGGTGCCGTGCCATGGTCTCCCGGACCAGGGCGGCCATCTCCTTGTCGCCCGGTGCGGCGGCGTCCACCGGCACCTGGAGCAGCGCAATCTCGGGCCGTCCTCCCTGGAACCCTATTCCGGCGACGGTGAGTTGCCGGTTCCACGAGCCGGTGTGCAGATAGCGCGTGCGGCCATGCCCGTGGACGAGGGAGAGATGGTCGTGGCCGCCCACGACCAGCGTCCCGTCGGGCACCCTGTCCAGGATCCGCCGGTCGGCGGCCACGCCGGCATGGCTCAGCACGATTCCGAACTGCGCGCCGGCAAGCGCACCGGCCAGGTTGGCTTCGGCCCAGGCGACGGGCGCGGGCAGGTCCAAGGTCCCGCGCACCGGCTCGCGGTAGGCGGACGCGTCATCGGTGGCCAGACCCACCACGTGCACGGTGCGCCCACCCAGTGCCAGGCGCACCCGGGCCGACGCGAAGGGCAGGCCCACCCGCCTGTCCACGATGTTGGACACAACCAGAAGGTCCGCGGCATCGGCGCTGGCGACCACATGGACCAAATCGTCGGCCAGGGCGCCTTCGTGGTTGCCGATGTTCAGCACAACCGGCGCCCGGCGGCGCAGGGCGGCCAGGAAGGCCCAGTCGACCAGCCCCTCGGTGCGCAACGCCACCGTATTGCCACGCTCGAACACGTCGCCATTGATCACGATGAGGGCCGGCACGCCCCTGTAGAGGGCCAGCATCCCATCCAGCGCCGCCAAGGTCGGTGCCGCCCGGTCGTAGCCGGAGTGCAGGTCCGACAGGATGACGACGATCAGATCGGGCCCCGACTGCGCCGCCCCGAGCCGCGCCGGAGCAAACAGCAGCGGGGCCGCCGAACCGGCCAGGAGGCGGGTGGCGGTCCGCCGGCTGACGAGGCGGGGCATGGGACGGGCAAAGTGCGGATCGGCGCTCATGTGCCGATCGTACCACTTTCGAAGTAATGCCGTCCTCCGGGCATCAAGGGAGCCGGTCCGCCGGAACCCGAATGCTCAGCCGGATTCCGCACGTGCCTTCAAGGCGCGGTTCATGGCCTTGAACCCGGCGCGGGTGTGGCCGACCACCAGGGGCCGGAACATGGGCACGAAGACACCGGCGAAGCTCTCGCCATGGACCAGACGGGTCCAGCCACCGGGCAACGGCTCCAGCAGGAACCAGTGATCGCCGTCGAACAGGCCAGGCGCCAGCAACTGGCCCGTCCAGCGCAGCTCCCGCTCCATCTCGGCCACCGTAATCGTGGGCGTCAAACGGATGGGCGGCCCGGCGGGCACCGCCAGCTTCACGACCAGACGGGTGGCGGGCAGCGCCACCCCCTGGACCTCCACCATGTACGGATTCCAGTCCGGGTAGGCCCGGAAGTCCGTCAGGACCTGCCAGACCCGCCCGGGTGATGCCCCGATGTCGATCGTGGTTTCGATCGGCTTGGCCATGGTCGGGCCGCGGGTCGGGGCTGCCCGCCGGTCGGCGCCGTCAGGCGGCCCCGCCCTTCTCGTCGTGGCGGCGGATGGCGTCCTGGATCAGCTCGGCCGCCTTCTGGGCGTCGCCCCAGCCGGTGATCTTCACCCACTTGCCGGATTCGAGGTCCTTGTAATGCTCGAAGAAGTGGGCGATCTGGTCCAGGAGGATCTTGGGCAGATCGGTGTAGTTCTTCACATTGCTGTAGTACGGGTTCAGCTTGTCGACCGGCACCGCGATCAGCTTCTCGTCGCCGCCCTTTTCGTCCTCCATCATCAGCACGCCCACCGGGCGCACGCGGATGACGGAGCCCGCGATCACGGGCAACGGGCTGACCACCAGCACGTCGGCCGGGTCGCCGTCGTCACACAGGGTGTGCGGAATGAAGCCATAATTGGCCGGATAGATCATCGCCGTGTGCAGGAACCGGTCCACGAACAGGGCGCCGGAGTCCTTGTCGATCTCGTACTTGACCGGTGCACCCTGCATCGGGATCTCGATGACCACATTGATGTCCCAGGGTGCGGCCTTGCCGACCGGTATCTTCGAAATGTCCATGGACGGATCTCTTCCACAAAGCAGGCGCGGACTCATGCCGGCCCAATGCCGCCCGGTCAAGGTCGATGTCGCGTTGCGACGTCCGGGGGAGCTTCCGGCATAATGCCCGCGGTGCAACCGGAGTTGCTGGAGCCACGGCCTTGAGGGCTACCGCCATCGTCCGCGTCCTTCTTGGATTGGCGCTGCTGGCCGCCGGAGTCGGCGGTCCATGTGCGGCGTCGGCCGGGGACGCCCCCTCCCATGGCGCGGTCCATGGCATCGCCATGCACGGGTCGCCGAAGTATGGCGCGGATTTCCGCTGGCTGGACTATGTGAACCCGGATGCGCCGAAGGGCGGCACGATCCGGCACGCGGCGGCGGGCAGCTTCGACAGCTTGAACCCGTTCATCGTGCGCGGCCAGAAGCCGCCCGGGATGAGCGGCGCCGTCGTGGAAGCGCTGATGGCGCGGAGTTGGGACGAGCCGTTCTCGCTCTACGGCCTGATCGCCGAAACCATCGCCACCCCCGACGACCGGAGCTGGGTCGAGTTCACATTGCGCCCGCAGGCCCGCTGGCACGATGGACGGCCCATCACCGTGGACGATGTCGTTTTCTCGTTCGAGACGCTGAAAAAACACGGTCTGCCCTCGCGCCGTCGGACCCATGGCAAGGTCACGGAGGTCGTCCGTACCGGCGAACGCAGCGTCCGCTTCGTGTTCGACGGCTCCGGCGACCGCGAGATGCCGCTGCTGATGGGGCTGATGCAGATCCTGCCCAAGCATTGGTGGGAGGCCCGGGACATCACACAGACGACGCTGGAGCCGCCGCTCGGCAGCGGCCCGTACCGCGTGGCGGCAGCCGACCCGGGCCGGTCCATCGTGTACGAACGGGTGGCGGACTATTGGGGCAAGGACCTGCCCATCAACCGGGGCATGAACAACTTCGATGCCGTCCGGTACGATTTCTACCGGGACGATGGCATTGCGCAGGAGGCGTTCAAGGCGGGCGCGGTCGACTTCCGGCGCGAGTCCGATCCGGCGAAATGGGTCACCTCCTACGACTTCCCGGCGGCCCGGGACGGCCGCGTGCGGATGGAGCTGCTGTCCCGCGGTTTCCCCGAGCCGGTCCGCGCCCTCGCGCTGAACACGCGCCGTCCACCGTTCGACGACCGGCGGGTGCGCGAGGCGCTGAACCTCGCCTTCGACTTCGAATGGATGAACAAGGCGCTGTTCCACGGCGCCTATAAGCGAACCGCCAGCTACTTTCCCAACTCGGAACTTGCGCACCGGGGGCCGCCCGGACCCAACGAGCTGGCGCTCCTGAACCCGCTGCGGGCATGGCTGCCCCCGGAGGTGTTCGAACGGCCGTTCACCCTGCCGGCCACCGACGGCAGCGGTCCGCCCGGCCAGCGGGCCAACCTGCGCCGTGCCCAGAAGCTTCTTGCCGAAGCCGGCTGGGTGGTGCGCGATGGCCGGATGGTCAATGCCGCCACCGGCGCGCAGATGGCCTTCGAGATCCTGCTGAACGGCCCCGCGGACGAGCGCGTGGCATTGGAATACGCCCGCTCGCTCGGCCGGCTGGGGATCGATGCGTCGGTCCGCATTGCCGACAGCGCCCAGTACCAGGGCCGGATCGACCAGCTCGACTTCGATGCCACCACGACCCGGTGGATCTCGACCCTGTCGCCGGGGACGGAGCAGTTGACCTATTGGAGCTCGGCCGTCGCCGACCAGCGCGGCACCCGCAACCTTGCGGGCGTGCGGTCGCCCGCCGTGGACGCCCTGGCGGCCGGCCTGGGCGAGGCGCGCACGCGCGAGGAACTGGTGGCCCGGACCCGGGCGCTGGACCGGGCGCTGAGCTGGGGATGGTACGTGGTGCCGCTCTACCACCTGACCGACGACCGGGTGGCCTATTGGACCCGGATTCAACGGCCCGCGGTGACGCCGGTGTTCGGTCTGGTCATCGAAGCCTGGTGGGCGGGCGGGGAATAGCCCCCCCGCTGCGCCGGTCCGCCCGGCAGTCGGCGGCCCCATCAGTCGGCGGCCCCATCAGTCGGCGGCGTTGCGCTCCGCCTGGGCCGCCTCCTGCTGCCGGCGCCACAAGGCCGCATAGGCGCCCGCGTGGACCAGCAGGTCGGCATGGCGGCCGCGTTCGACGATGCGGCCATTGTCGAGCACGATGATCTCGTCCGCGTCGATCACGGTGGACAAGCGGTGGGCGATGACGAGCGTCGTGCGCCCCCGGCTGACCGCCCGCAGATTGCGCTGGATCTCCCGCTCGGTGTGGGTGTCCAGGGCGGACGTCGCTTCGTCGAACAGCAGGATCGGCGGGTTCTTCAGGATCGTGCGCGCGATGGCGACCCGCTGCTTCTCGCCACCCGACAGCTTCAGCCCCCGTTCCCCGACCATGGTGCCGTAACCATCGGGCAGGCGCTCGACGAACCCATGGATTTCCGCCAGGCGTGCCGCCTCGATCACGTCGGCCTGTGCCGCGTCGGTTCGGCCGTACGCGATGTTGTACTGGATGGTGTCGTTGAACAGGACCGTGTCCTGCGGGACAATCCCGATGGCCGCCCGCAGCGATGCTTGGTTCACCTCGCGGATGTCCTGCCCGTCGATCAGGATGCGGCCACCGGTGACGTCGTAGAAGCGGAACAGCAGCCGGGCGATGGTGGACTTGCCGGCCCCGGAAGCGCCCACGATCGCCACCGTCCGTCCGGGCGGCACCGTGAGGCTGATGCCTTTCAGGATCGGGCGGCGGGGATCGTAGCCGAAGACCACATCCTCGAAGCGGATCTCCCCCCCCGTGACGGCGAGCGGCGGCGCGTCCGGCCGGTCCTGCACCTCGCGCGCCACCGACAGCAGGCCGAACAACGCCTCCATGTCGGCCAGCGACTGCTTGATCTCGCGGTAGACGACACCGAAAAAGTTGAGCGGCTGGTAGAGCTGAATCAGGTAGGTGTTGACCAGCACGAAATCGCCCAAGGTCATGCGGCCGCTCAAAATCCCCTGGGCGGCCATCACCATGATCGAGACGGCGCCGGCCGAAATGATGAAGGACTGGCCGACGTTCAGCAGGGACAGCGAGGTCTGGCTGCGCACCGCGGCGCGCTCGTAGCGGCGCAACGCCTCGTCGTAGCGGCGGGCCTCGTGGTCCTCGTTGCCGAAGTACTTCACCGTCTCATAGTTCAGCAGGCTGTCGATGGCGCGCGTGTTGGCGCGGCTGTCCATCTCGTTCATCTCGCGCCGGAACTTCAGGCGCCACTCGGTGACAGTGAAGGTATAGGCGATGTAGCCGGCAATGGTCGCCAGGGTGACCGCGGCGAACCGCCAATCGAACAGCCACCACAGAATGCCCGCGACCACCGCGATCTCGAACAGGGTGGGCAGGATGCTGAACAGCGTGAAGCTGAGCAGGGTCGAGATGGCCCGCGTCCCGCGCTCGATCGACCGGGACAGGCCGCCCGTCTGGCGCTCCAGATGGAAGCGCAGGCTTAGGGAATGGAGGTGGCGGAACACCGAGAGCGCCACCTGCCGTATGGCGCGTTGGCCGACCTTGGCGAACACCGCGTCCCTCAGCTCGGCGAAGGTCAGGCTGAGTACGCGCGCCGCGCCATAGGCCAGGATCAAACCCAAGGGCAGCGCAAGCGCGAGCCCGGCCTCCCCTCCCAATCGATCCACGGCGCCCTTGTAGAAGAGCGGGACGGTGACGTTGGCCAGCTTGGCCGCGACGAGCAACACCAGGGCCAGGACCACCCGCACCCGCAGGTCGAAGGCATTCCGTGGCCAAAGATAGGGCAGCAGGCGGCGGATCGTGCCCACGTCGCCGAGCCGGAGGTCCGTGGGCGGGGGCTGGCTGCGGGGCTGTGATGTCATCGGGATTGAGAAATGGCGCTGGAATGAGATCCAGGCAAGGCGGGATCGGTGCATCCGTGTCGCACCACCGCCGGGAACACGACCGGAATAGGAAAAGGGGCCGGCCGCTTTCGCGGCCGGCCCCTTTTGCCGGAACCCTTGCGGGCCGTCCCTTAGCGGAACAGGCCGAGCAGGACCTGCGGCGCCTGGTTGGCGACGCCGAGGGCCTGGCTACCCAGCTGCTGCTTGATCTGCAGGGCCTGCAGCCGCGCGCTGTCCTTCGCCAGATCGGCGTCGACGGTGTAGCCGAGCGCCTCTTCCGAGGCCTTCTTCATCGCCTCGTTGAAGTTGATCTGGTTCTTGACCCGGCGCAG
>DASQNC010000029.1 GCA_035645145.1 Azospirillaceae bacterium
GAGAGCGAGGTCGTCTCCGCGTTCTTGAGGCAGCAAGTGGACCTGACCGCTGGCATGGGAGACCCCGCAGCGGACTGCAGCGAAAGCTTCCTCGGGCGGGGCCAGGAACTGCCCGAAGTTGTCGGTGAGACAGCCTGGTACGACCAGTACGCGCCGGGCGGCATGAGCGACCGCTTCCGCGGCTCGCCGGAGAAGATCCGGGACGTCGCGGGGTCATGGCGCGCGGGGGGCAAGATGATGCTGCGCTTTCTGGAAGACGCCCAGGCCCACGCGCACACAGCCGACCGTGCTCATTCCGGGGAGGCGGCGGACGCGTTCCGCTGCTACTTCAAGGCGTTCGTCGGGTTCACGGAACCTCCTGAGCAAGCGCAGCCGAGCGAGACGCTGGTTGCCAACCTCGTGGCAGCGTGCAACCAGATAGCCAAAGCCTGCGACCGCTACGCCGACCATGTCGAAGCGGCGAAGCAGAAAATCACGCAGAACAACCTGGATCCCTCCGCATCGAGATGCCTCGGGACCAGCCGATGTTCGGCGGAAACGGCGACGACGGCGGGCTCCTTGACGCAGTACTCGGCGATTCCTGGATCCATCAGCTCGGCGACGTCGCCCATGCTCTGGACGAGTCCGAGGGGCGTGTCAGGCTTCCCCAGGGATCTGACAGGCCTCCTGGGCTTCCTATGCCGCCGCTCCTGCCCGTTCCCGCGCCCGTTCCCGTGCCGCTGGTCGTCGCCTCCTACCACGGGCAGGCTCCCGCCATCATCCCGGCGGTTAACAGGGTTGACCCTTCCATTCCCGCGCAGGACCCCATCCCTCCGGCCCTCGGTACAACCCGCTTGCTCACGCCCGGAGAGCAGCAGCCTTTCCGAACCTGGCTGAACTCACTGAACACGGGAGGATTCGCTGGAGGCGGTGGCCCGACGAATCCCGACAACGCCTATCAGCTACGCGTGGCCGGCTACCCGGAGCGGGAGGTACCCCTGGCCGGCCGCAAGCAAGGGCTCATGGTGGACGGGATACGCCCCATGGACGGTTACCTGGTCGAAGCGAAGCACGTACGTGATCCTGACTGCGCGAAGCGCAGCTTCCGCAGCATCGAGCGCGTCAACGAGACCCTCGCCAAACCGGTGAAGGTGGATGCCAACGGCAACCCGAAATGGGACCCGCTCATCGACGGTATGTACCGAGGCGACGAATCGGAGCTGCGCCGGTACAAGAGCGCCATGGCCAACCCGGCCAACTCCGAGATCCGCGGCCTTGAGATCGTGACCAACGGCAAGGACAACGCGGCCTACTGGGAGTCGATGATGGCCATGAACGGCGTCCCCGGTTCTGCCCGGTACGTACCCTGAGAGAGAGGGCCCTCTGTGACAGTCGAGCACACGCGATCCAACTTCGTCTTCGCCCCGCCCGAGGACAACCCAGCCGCTTGGCAGGCGAATCTCGACACCTTCCGTACCGCACTGGAGCGGTCTTTCCCCGACGCCTTCCTGGAGCTCAACGCCTCCAGTCTCCGAGACATCCCTGTCTTGGACTTCGAGGTCGAGGTTGCCCCGAGCGTCTACGTCACTGGGACGGCCGCCATGCCGAGCCCGGACTACGCCCACGTCACCGTCATGGATGTGACTGCACACGAGGCCGCCCTGTTCGCTCAGTGGCTCCGTGACGCCTTCGTCCCCTCACCGGCCAATGTCCGTTTCCTCAGCAGCTTCGTGATGGAGAACGGCGACGAGGCCCCGTGGTCCCTCCCTGCGACAGGCGACGCCACACAGCTGGAGACCGTCATGCGGAGGCACCTAACCGCAGCTGTGACCGAGTAACTTCTGTGTGGCTCTCTCACGGTGAAGCGCGAGTGCAGTCGACCACGTAGCCGCTGCCCCGGAGGGGTTGGCCGATGCTCTGTCAGAGCTCGGCCCGGCAGCGGGCTGAAAGTCTCGCCGTTAGGCCTCTCGCTGCAGCCGCCGTCGACGAGCGCGCAAGCAGGCCGGTCCGGAACTCGTGTGAGCAAGGCGGCCGGTGGCAGAGCCACGGCCGGGGCGGATGCGGCGCGCAGGCGCTCACCGTTCATGGCCTGACCTGTGTATGTGCCTTCCCTGGGCCACGTTGATCACCATGACACTGCGTGCACCCCCAGAGGCAGGTCCTCCTGGCCGGACTCCTCACCTGACGTGACGTGCCTCCTCCGCCAGACGCAGCAGACGCCCACCAAGTGGGGTGTGGAACCCGCGGCCACCGTGCTCGCCGACGACCTGCGCACGCAGGCACCGGCGCGTACGCACGGGTCTCGGCCTCCGGGCAGGTCAGCGTCGACGTCTCGCGCAGACGGCGCAAGCCGCAGTAGCTTCGCTCAGCTCCCGGCCAGCAACCATGTCACAACCCAGGCGACGCGGGCTTGCCCCGGCCATGCGGGCGGTCGCTGTCCGGTAGCCCTCGCCTCGTACACCACTCGCGACGAAAGAAGTCGATCTACAGCAGCACGCAGCACCTTCTTGACCAACTGCTTTAGGTCGTCAGCAGTGGGTGGGCTCGCTGCTCTGTGCGCCTGGTTCGTCCAGGCCGATGTCCGCACGCCGGGCTTGGCGGAACGTTGATGAGCTGGCCGTTTGCCCGACGGTCCTCGACAGCAAGGGCTAGCTCCCGCGGGAGCTAGCCCTTGCTGTCGGTTGAGGATTTTCCTGGGTCAGCCCACTTGTGAAGAGGCTTCTTCCGTCAAGGCTTGTGCCAGATCGGCTAGGCGGGCGGCATCCCGTTGCAGGCCTCTGGCGCCGAGGCACCGCAGCAACTCGAAGAAGACGTCGTCGCTCTCGATCTTTGCATTCAGCAGCATGGCGAGGGCGCCCGGCTGGTCGTACGGCACCTTGCGGATCGGCCGGTCTTCGTCAGCGCTCTGATCAGTGACCGGCGCTGACGAGTCCGTGCGGGGCTCCGGGACCGCCTGCCCCACTGCATCCTTGTCAGCGGGTTGTTGCGTCTGCGGGGTCGGTGACGAACCGTCCGACTCGGCACCGTCTATTACGCCGTAATGGCTGCGGGTCTTCGCGGACTGTTCCCCTTGGGAGGCAACCTTCCTCCCCGGTCTTGTCCTGGAGCCCTCCCTCTTCTGCGCTTCCTTGCGCGCGCGTTCGGCCTTCAGCTCTTCCAGGGCTGCCTCTTGCTCCTTCTGGGGCTTGTTGCCCACCGCCCGCAGAAGGTCGATGGGTTCCTGACCAATGCGAGCCTGCAGTTCGGGAGAGAGGTTCAGCAGGGCGAGACGCTGAGACACCCAGCCTTGGGATCGGTGGAGCCGCTTGGCGAGGGCGGTCTGACTGCCGTGGATGGCAAGGAGCCGCTGCAGGGCCCGGGCTTCGTCGATCTCCGCGAGATCCTGACGGTGAATGTTGGCGACGAGGGCGGATTCGAGAAGCTCTTCTGGGGTGTTGCCCTGGTCGTCACTGACCATGACCTTGACCGTGGGCAGCTGCGCCTCTCGGATGCCGGCGAGGCGGCTGCTGCCGTCGATGGCCACATACAGCGTGTCGGGTTCGAGTTCGCCTTCGCGATCTGGGTTGGCCCTGACGTAGGCGTCCCGGTTCATGATCGTGATGGCTTGCTTCTGACCGTGGGTTTTCAGGCTGCCGATGAGGTCAGTGAGGTCACCAAGGCTGGAGCGGGGATTGTCCGGGTTGAGGCTGATGAGGTGGGGAGGCAGCTCGGTGGGCGGGGCGACGCCTTGGGTGGGAACACCGGTAGCGGCGGCGACGGCTTGTCGGCGGGCGCTGACGGGGCGCACTCCCCCACCGAAGCGGCCGCTGCCCAGCTGGTCGGCCTTGCTCATGCGATCTCCCTGGCGAGTGCTCGCATACCGATCGCCTGCTGTGACCTGGGAGCGTATGACAGCAGCGGCTGCTTCATCCGGACTGCTTCCTTCTGTTCCTTCAGGTCCCCGATGAGGCCGACGACGCGGGGATCCTTTATGTCAACCCAACCTTGCAGGGAGGATGTGGCGATGAAGCCGCGACGGGAGTCGTAGAGGTTGACCACGATGCCGAGGTAGTCGATGTCCACCTGCAGGTCGCTCCGCAGATCGTCGATCTGCGTGGTGAGCAGGTCGTAGGCGTCGGCGGAGCTGTCTTCTGCCTGCACGACGATCAACGCTCCGGACTGGCCGGGCTTCTCGCCGTCACGGCGGCGGCCGTAGTAGGCGGCGGCGTCCATGCTCAGGCCGAGGCTCGGCGGGCAGTCCACGACGATTACGTCGTAATCGGCCTCGAGCGGGGCGAGGGCGCGCTCAAGTGCGGCTTCCCTGGCACGCACGGCAGACAGGCGTACGTCGAGGAGGAAGGCATCGTTGCAGGCGGGCAGGAGATGAAGGCGCCCGCCGAACTTGTCCTCGTCGATGGAGACGATGAGGTCACGCAGGTCGCCCTTGGGGTCCCCCGCCATGTGGTTGGTGAGGCTGTCGCCGTGCATGGGCAGAGGCGCGGCCCCGAGCTGATTGGTGAGGTGGCACTGCGGGTCGAAGTCGACCAGGAGGACACGCAGTCCCAGACCGGGCAGGTTCTCGATTTCCAGCGGGTCGTTGGCGGGGGCGTCGTCAGGTGCTGACTCGCTCGCGCGCAGGGCCTTGGCGAGTGCTTTGGCTACTCGGACAGCATGGAGGGTGTTGGGGTCCTCTGCGAGTGCTTCGCCCAGCCCAGCGGTGATCGCTGTCTTGCCGACACCGCCCTTCTGGTTGCAGACGATGATGCGGCGAGTGATCTCCGGCCGCTCGACGTCCGGTGCCGGGTTGGAGTCGAGCCACAGCTGAACGGACTGGGCCAGGCCCTGAATGAGTGAGACGCCGCGGTCTGCGGCGACTTGGCGGAACTCTTCCCACTGACCTGGGGGCAGGAAGGTGGAGAAGGAGTCGGCGCCGGAGGTGTCGATGGTCGCCGTGGCGGACGCCAGGCTGCACCAGTCTCTGATGCCCTGCTCGACGGCGGCCTGGATCTCAACGCCGTGCTGGGCGGCTCTGATCTTCAGGTTCTGCCGGAGCCATCCCGGCAGCTTGGAAACGACCTTCTCGCGGTCGCTGGAGGTGGCTGGAGAACTCATGTGAGACACCTTACTAACGTCCTTGATCTTTTACAGCATCGACACGTTAGCTGGCATGACTTGTCGAGCTTCCTCGGGCAGCGCTCAGGCTGATTACGACGTAATAGGTGCCCCCTCACCTCGCGGAGGGCGGCCTCACGCTATTACGTCGTAATAAGCGCACCCCCACCCCGGACACGGGCAGCTCGAACACTCCGCAGACGGCTAGCGGGGGACCTGATCCGAGACCGCCGCGTCGACGGTACGGCGGGCGGGTTCCCGGCGCTTCGGGGGCTGGACTACGGTGCCGGTGACGCGGAGCAGGTCGCCAGGCTGCTGCCGCTCAGCTCCTCGTGAGTGATCCGCAGATCGCCGCTGCATCGGGAGACGACCTGTCGGGGGCGTCTTGGAGGCGGTTCCCGCACCGACCGGGACGATCAGGTCGAAGGAGGCGGGTCGCGGAGGCAGCGCATCTACCCAGCCGTCGACGGCGTAGTGCTTGTGCCCACCAGCCGGCCTTCGCCAGGGACCCGGCGGAACGACGGGAGCGGGGCCGGGTGGTGTGCTCGGCGAGCACCGTCGACTCGCGGTTGCGTCGGTTCCTGGGCCTCGGTCAGCGAGCGGAGCGTCGCCGCCGCGGCAGGACCAGAGCTGGGAGGCTGGCAACATTGAAAAGGGGTGCGTAGTCGACATCGCGGCTGGTGCCAGGCGGCTTCATCTCCAGGTAGATGTGAGGTGTGGCCGGCCGTCCCGGCCTCCGTGGGCGGGACGGAGACGGAACCGCTCACGCCGGTGTGTGCCGCGTTCCAGAGCTCCGTGCAGACCTCGTAGGTGGGCTCCTTGGCGTGAGACCTCAGCGGGGTGACTCCTGCCGCAAGCACGCACGGTCGGGTGGGCCGAAGTGCTCCCAGTGCTGCCAGTGGAGCTGGACCGGCATCACGCGCTGCTCCGGCGGTGTGGGCACCGCGGGCTAATGCGGCGCTGGGCGGTCACGGGCCGAAGAACCGGTGCGCTACGGGAACACCTGCATCAGCAGGTACGCCTGGATGCTGCCGAGCCTGCCTGATGGACACCGCCCGGCATCCCGAGAGCACGCACTAGACACCGTAGGGCCCGCCCTCCGGGCGGACGACGCGCCCTTGCGTGCATCCCTAGGAGGGCTCCCCGGAGGCGCGTCGCTGCCGGATCGCCTCCCGGACCCGGTCGGGCGAGCTGCGGATGCCCAGCAGTTCCTCCGTGGGCAGGATCGAGGCCTCGCACCCGTCCCTGTGGGCGAAGCGGGCGGGGGACTTCCTGCGGAGCAGTGCCCGAAGTAGCGGCGGATGATCGGCTCTAGGTAGTCCGCGTGCGGACCGGTCAGGCCAGCCAGCTCGTTCCCGGCCTGCTCGACCAGGCGCTCGCGATGGACCTGCGGCGACCGCAGGACTACTTCGGCCGCATGTGGAGCACCGGCTTTCCCATCGAGGACCTCGCCGCCGATCCCAACGGCTTCGACGATGAGGAGGACGTCGCATGAGCGGCAGCACCTCGGACCAGACCGCCCGTGCCATCCAGGCCCGAAGGCAGCACACCGAGAAACTCCTTGCCAGGGTCCGCAGCGCGCTCGCGGCGATGCGGAAGGAACAAGCACCAGTGACCGTACGGGCCGTCGAGCGCCGCGCCGGCGTCTCACGGGCCTTTCTCTACCAGAACGCGGCCGCACGCCAACTCGTTGCCGAGGCCGCCGCCCAGGCCGAAGGCCACCAAGCCCGCAGCCGAGAGGAGGTTGCTGCGATGGCCGAGGCGTCCTGGCGCGAGCGTGCGCTGAATGCCGAGGACGGGCTGCGGCAGGCGGTGACGGAGATCCAAGGACAGCGACGACACATCGGTGAACTCATGGGCCACATACGGGACTTGGGACTGGACCTGCCCGCTGATGCCGTCCAACGGCTGACCACTGAGAACACCACTCTCAAGCAGCAGCTCCGCACACTGACCTCGGATCACCACACGCTGACGAACCGTCTCGCCGCCGCCCGGGACAACAATCGTTCACTGGACCGGAAGATCGCCGAACTCGAAGCACTCCTGCTCGAACAGCAGCCATCAGCTTCTGTGCGTTCTCTGCGCCCGGTCCAGGAGTGATGTCGTTGGCCGGGCAACATCGCACGCTCAGGGCGCATGGATCAGAACGGGAGATCAGACGTGTCGCCCTGCTCCCAGGATGATCCGTCCGACCAGAGCGTGGCCTGGGCCTGCGCATCGCAGACTGCGAACGTCTCTTGTTGCCCCACCAGACCGGTGCTGTCCTCGCCCCACGCGGTGAGCGCGTCAATGGCTCGCTCGCGGTACTGCCACAACGCGCTCGCGCCCAGCACCTCCCGCACCAGCGGCGTCAGCTCCGCCCGATGATGTCGCAGCTGCGGATCATCGAGCAGCGGAATACACGCGGCGATGGCCGCCTCACGCACATGCAGGTCCGAGTCGTCAATGCATGCCGAAACGGCGGCGAAGAGCAGCGGACGGATCTGCCTGACTTGAAGAATCGGAGGGTAGTCCTCGGCCGCGAATCCGTGTCGCCGACTGATTGCTTCTGTCTCGTCGTCGGCTTCATGCGCTACGGAGCCCAACCAACCCAGCAGCTCCATTCTCAGCGGACCTGGAAAATCCTGAGGCTTCTTGTCGACAGGCGCAGTAGTTCGCGGGTCGGTGAGGACTGCCGCCACATAGAGGGCTGCGGGCACCGTTGCCGAGTAGAGCGTGTTCTGGTGGTGCACTGCATAGTGCAGGTGGTCCAACGCTTGGGATCGCACCCGCTGATCGTCGTCCAACAGCGTGGAAAGGATCATGGGCGTGTCCTCAGCCGTTCCATAGGCGTGTTCCAGGGAGGCCCAATCGGTCCCTGCCAACACCGCACCAGGATCGGGAAGATCAGGGCATTCGAAGGCGGCTTCGCTCGTCACGCCGGGAGTATGCCAACATCCGGCGCGCCGGCGGGATGCCTGCATCCGGTGGCTCTTCACAGAATCGGGGGGCGTCCCAAGCGCGTCATACGCCACACGGTGCGCCACTTCATCGCCTTGCGCGGAGGACACGACGTCCGCACGCCTTCGACGAAACCGCCCCACCACGCCCTCAGCCCGGCCAAGGACCGGATACGCGCCATGGTGAGCAGGATCCACACACCGAGGTAGACCGGGATCAACGGCCAAGGCAACCGCCGACGCGCCAGCCATACCCGGTTCCGCGCCGTGAACCGGTAGTAGACCGCATGCCGCGCCGGGGACGTCGCCGGGTGCTGAAGGACGAGCTCGGGTTCGTACAGGATCTTCCACCCCTCATCGAGCGCTCGCCACGCCAAGTCGGACTCTTCGTGCCCGAAGAAGAACTCGCCTGCCCACAGGCCGGTCTCCTTGAGCATCGGCATGGAGAAGGCGTGGCCGCCACCGAGGAACGCGGTCACCAGCCCACGGCGCATCGGATCGTCGGCGCGCAGTCGAGGCACCCAGCGCCGCTCGGTGTGCCCGTGTTCATCGGCGACGCGGAATCCGACGATGCCGAGTTTGGGGTCCGACGCGAAGAGCTGCTGGGCCTTTCGGAACACGTCCGCGTCGATGAGTAGACCGTCGTCGTCCAGCTCGATGACGACATCGACCTCGCCGGAGTCGCGCAGCATCTCCAGGCCGACGTTGCGGCCTCCAGGGCAGCCCAGGTTGTCCTCCAGCGGAACCTTGGTCACGTTCTCCGCCACGTCCACGTCGGCGAGGGGCGTCGAGTTGCCGATCAGCACCACTCGCGCAGCCGGCACGTCCTGCTTCTCCACCGACGCGAGCAGAGCCTTCAGTTCCCGCGGGCGCGTGCCCATGGTCACGATGACAACTCCGATACGCGGCAACGACATAACGGCAAACTCCAGGGGTCGGCAGTGTGCCGATGCTAGCGCCGCTCAGCAGGTCATCTCGCCACGTCGCACACATGCCTGCAACGCATTACCCCAGTTCAAGTGGCAAGCAAAGCGATCCGAGGTCAGAAAACACGAGGAGACGGACTTGGCCTGGCGGGCGATCGACGGCGGCTGGCGGGTGCTGTACGAACCGCAGCTGCTGTTGCAGCACCCGCGGACGTCCCCGGCCCGGCACGCGTTCTTCTACCAGGTCAACGCCCGCAACCGTGTGTACCTCGCACGCCGGCATCTCCCGGCGGCCTTGGTGCCGGTCTACCTGCTGGTGTGGATGGCTCTGACGCTGGCCCGGACCCGCAGCCTTGCCGGGCTGCGCGCCTGGTTCGGCGGGTTCGCCGAGGGGTGGCGCACCCCGTGCGGGCGCCGTCAGCCCATGCGCTGGCGCACCGTCTTCCAGCTCGCCCGCCTCGGCCGGCCCCCCGTGATCTGAGCCCATCAGGCGGCCGCACGCGCCTCGGCGCGCAGCCACGCCGGGATCGCCTCGGGGGTCCGCTCCAGCCACTCCACGTAGCGGCGTACGCCGTCCTCGATGTCCACCTGTGGCGCCCAGTCCAGCACCTCACGCATGCGGGTCGTGTCGGCGCAGGCGCCGAGCGGGTCGCCCTGCGGGCGTGGAGTCTGGAGGAAGTACGTGGCGGGACAGTGGCGGCGCACCAGGTCGGCGACCTGCCGGATCGATGTGGCGCGGCCGGTACCGACATTGACGGTCGCCCGGTCGGCGCGGTCGGTGACGGCCGCCAGCAGTGTCGCGTCGGCGATGTCGTCGACGTGCACGAAGTCCCGCACCTGTTGGCCACCGCCGTGGAGGTGCAGCGGAAGTCCGAGCGCGGCCCGCATGGCGAACCAGGCCACGACCCAGCTGTGAGAGTGCTCCTTGATCACCTGCGGCTCGCCGTACACGGAGAAGTAGCGCACGATGGCGTACGAGCCGTCGGGGCCGTCCAGGGTCAGCGCGGTCTGGTGCTCGCCCCACAGTTTGGTGTTGGCGTACACCGACGCGGGCCGCAGCGGGTCCTCCTCGCTGAACCGGGCCCCCACCGCTGAGGCACCCGCGCCGACCCCGTACACGCTCGCCGAGGCACGAACACCAGGCGTTTCAAGGTGCTGTTGTGACGTGCCGCTGCGTGCAGCACGGTCTGGGTGCCCTGGACGTTGGCCTGTAGGGCCGCCCCGGGGTTGCGGGTGCACTCAGCGACGTCGGCGAGGGCGGCGGCGTGGATGACGTAATCGGCGCCTCCGATCACGTCATTCATCAGGGCCGTGTCCGTAATGTCGCCGGCGATGACGTCCGGGTCGGCCGGGGAGATGTGGAACATGGAGGAGTAGACCGGGGATCCGTAGGCGTCCAGTCGGCCGACGGCCAGCGTCTTGGCGCCGATCGCGCGGAGCTTGTGCACGATGCGGCTGCCTACGAGTCCGAAGCCGCCAGTAACCACTACGGTGGCGCCGGACAGAGCCGTGAGGTGATCGGTTGCGTTCACGCGGAGTGTGCCCCTTCTCGACACTGCCACATGGGTGGTTCGTGGCGTGGGGATGCCAAGGACAGCACCAGGCTTCCGCTGAGCTCCAGGGGATGACTGTGTGTCCGGTGTGTGGCCGCCCCGCCGAAACCGACCCAACTCGGCGGCCAGCTGCGGCATGGTGGTGACAGACACTGAAGGCGGCACCCGCGGGGGGCGGTATGGACCTGGACCGGCATCCGCTGACACATCTGCGTCGGCAGCACCACTGGTCCATGAACGACCTCGCCCGCCTGATCAGGACCGAAGCCCGGCGGCGCGGTCTGCGCAGCGGCGTCGACCGCAACCGTATCTGGCTGTGGGAGGCAGGCCGCACCACACCCAGCCTGGAAAGCCAGCTATTGCTGGCGGCCGTCCTCGGTGTCCCCAACGTCAATTATGGAGCTCCTCAGATGGCCCGGCTGGCTGCCCGCCTTCGAGCACCCCGCCCCGTTCAGCCCGTCGGCCAGCCGGGCCGCTCTGAGACAAGTGCAGGTCACCCGTATGGACCGACGATCCTTCCTGGTGCTCAGCAGCAGCGCCCTCGTTGACATGGCCGCCGACTGGGCCCGCATCGAGCCACGCCACCTCGACCAGGCCTTAGGCGGGCAGAGCGTCGACGAGGCACTGCTGCAGTGGCTCGAGCAGAGATCCGGCGAACTCCGCGCTCTTGCCACCGGGCCGCACCGGCAGGTGTCCGGGCTCATCGACGCTCACCTGAGCACCACCGTCGACCTCATCGCCCAGGACCGGTACACCACAGCCGCCGGCAGCCGCCTCCACGCCGTGGCCGCCGAACTGGCACATTGCGCCGCATGGCTGCGCTTCGACGCCGACCGGCACGCAGACGCCCAACGCCACTGGCAGGCAGCCGTCCATGCCGCTCACCAGGCCGGGGACCGCGACCTCGCCGCCGTCGCCCTCTCCGACCGCGCCTACCAGGCCACTTGGCTGTCTAAGCCCGCCGATGCGGTACGGGTCCTGGAACACGCCCGCTCCCGCACCCGCACGCCCGCGGCCCGTTCTCTGCTGGACGTGCGCCTCGCCCGGGCCTGCGCGGTGTTGCAGGACCGCCAGGGAACTCAGCGTGCGCTGGCGTCCGCCGAGACGGAGCTGGAGCGCATCCGGCCAAGGGAGACACCCCTGGTGGTGTCGTGGATGTCGATGGCAGATGTCAACGCCGACACCGGACGGTGCTGGCTTGACCTCGGCGAGCCGGGCCGTGCGGCCACCGCGATCGACGCAGGCCTGAGCAAGCTGCAGCCGCACCGCACCCGCACAATGGCGGTGTTCTTGACCTACCGGGCTGAAGGGGCGCTGCACAGCAGAGACGCTTCGGCCGCTGCCGTCGATGCACGCGCCGCCCTCGATACCGCCCTGGACTCGGGCGCTGCCCGCTGCGTTGATCTTGTCTCTGCGCTCATCCACCGTCTCGATGGCCGCGCCGAGCAGCCGATGGTCGAGCTGCGCGAGTACGCGCGGGAACGACTCGCCGCCTGATGCGAACAGCGCGGGCTGGCTCAAGCACGGGAAGACATTTCTCCGAGCGAGGTGACAGCAAGCGAGCCGCCCCTGGCGAACGGTTTCAGGCGCACACAGAGTCGTCTTCACCGGCGGGCAGCTCGATCAGGAAAGTGCGCACGCTGAACCTCTCGAACGGTTCGGTACCCGTGGTCCGCGGAAAGGTTTACGACGCGTCATCCGTTCCCGACGCTCTCATGGTGCCAGTGCCGATCCGGTTGTCCCGCACGCCCCCGGCTGCCACGCGCCGGTTCGAGGCCAACTCCGTGGCGTCACCGCAAGCAGAGGTAGAACTCGGCGTAGTCGGCCGTTCCGCCAGGGCCATCTCCGCGGGTGCGGGTAGCAGATTCGCACGGCGATCACGTCGTCGCTGCGCACAGGGACGGTTCATCGCGGCTGCTGCCTTCTGACGAGTGCGGTGGGCAGTGACGCGTCGAGGATCAGACTTCGCGGCAGCGCCAGTTCGAAGCGCTGTTCCAGCACGGCGAGGGAGGCACGGTGCGCCGTGTGCCTGTTCCGCTCCTCTGGGATTCCGGCCGCGATGAGGTCGGCGCCGGGGCCGGTGATCTCCTGCGACCAAGGCATGTACATGTCGAAGCCGCACACGTAGTGGTCGTCGTGGAAGTAGGCGAATGCGGGTGGCGGGACTTTCGGGTTCTGCTTCTCGTAGTAGAGCTCGAAGACGTGGACGCCGTATCGGGATGTCCCGTACGCGGGGCCGAGGACGGACGGCTAGTGGCCGTAGGCTATGGCGAAGCCCAGGCCGGCGTGGTCGCCGTAGCGGACGGCGATGCCGTCGGTGTCGCCGCGCTCGGCGTCGAGCTCATCGATGAGCTCTTCGGCCTGGGATCTCCTCATGGGCGACGGCGTATCCCGACTGGCGCACCGCTGGAAGGGATGCGGTGAACTTCTCGGCAGAGCGCGCCGTACCTGGCCCGGTGCCGGCAGGCAGTGGCTGCTCCAGGACGGGGCAGAGCAGAACCGGGGGCAGGTGGGCGGCAAGGACGCGCCCCGAGGCACCGACGCGCAGGGACTGGCCGATCTCAATGAGGTCGGTGACGGTCAGCCCGAGAGAGTCGAAGTCGTATCGCCCCGGTGCGCTCCCGGCGAAGGTCTTGCGTGGACCGCCGTACGGGGAGAGCACCCACAGCAGCGCGAAGCCGTCCACGGCCCGGCTGAGCTGCTCCAGGACGGGGCGGGCGGTTGCAGCGTCGGGTGTGGCGGCCATGGCTTGCATGCCGACCTGGGCGGCGGCGGGCCCAAGCCGGTATCGGCCGGGCGGGACGCGCAAAAAGATGCCGCTGGCGATCCCTGATTGCAGGACCCGATACACGACAGTGACGTTCAGGCCTGTGGCAACCGCGAGTTCACTGGGCCCGTGATCGGTGCCGGACAGCAGAGTAAAGGCCTGAATGACGAGCATGACGCGGCTGGCGTGGACGGTACCGCCCGAGCGTTCGGCGGACTCCCGGACTTGAGGCATGCGTCAACTTCCGTAGTTGGTGGTCTGCGGCCAGGCTGCGGGCCGGGAGGCTCGACGCACGCCTTCGGCGAAGTCGCGGGCAACGGCGGCCGCGGCCGCCGCAGGACTGTCGGCCTGGGCGTGCATACGGCGGATCACGGCGGAGCCGATTACGACCGCGTCGGCGTAACCGGACACTTGCGCCGCCTGGTCAGGGGTGCTGATGCCGATACCGGCGGCGACCGGCAGGTGGGTCGTCTCGCGCAGACGGCGGACCAGGCGGGGCAGGTACGGGCTGAGTGGGCGGCGGGCGCCGGTGAGTCCTGGGGTAGCCGGGGCGTAGACCATTCCGCTGGTCGATGCGCCGATCGCGGCCAGGGTTGCGGCGGATGCGTGGGGCGCAACCAGGCTGATGGTGTGCAGTCCAGCTTCCTCGGCCGCATCGTGCCAGGCCTCTGCTGCTGCGTCCGGCAGGTCGGGGATGAGGGCCCCGGATGCGCCGGCTGCCGCCAGTTCTTGAGCGAACGCCTTGACGCCGTAGTGCTCGATGGGATTCCAGTACGACTTGGCCAGCAGAGCGGCGGTGCAGGTGGCGGTAAGTTCGGTGGCGGTGGCGAAGAGGTCACTCATCTGGAATCCGGCACCGAGGGCCTGCGCGGCGGCCTGCTGGATGACTGGGCCGTCGAGAACAGGGTTCGTGTGCGGAACCCCCAGCTCCAGCACGTCCGCGTGATGGGCCATCAGGTGCAACGCGTCGCGGCTTGTTGCGAGCGTGGGGTAGCCGACGGGAAGGTACAGGCCGAGCGCGGCCCGTCCCTGTGCGCGGCTGGTCGCGAGGGCATAGTCGAGGCGCGCGGCGGACCAGGATGGCGGTGTGGTGCTAATCACAAGGGACTCCGTTCGTGGCGGATGCCGGCGTTGCCGCGGCGTCCGGTGCTGTGAGCGGAAACGGAGGCGGGATCCGGCGCAGCAGGTTCTGGGCTCCAGTGCAGCGAGATGGAGAAGGGGACGAGTGCGGGGTGCCGCAGGGGGATACGGCACCCCGCTCTGACCGAGGTCCTGGCCGCGGTGCCGCTGCCACGGCTCCTTACGCGGCCCTGCGGCCGGATCGAGCCGCTGCCACGGCGTGCTCCCGGCCGGGACCTGGCCAGCTTGATCGAGGGTCAGTGAGCGTTCAGACAGCGTCTGAACAGGCGATGTCGTGTGCCGCTTTCCCTCCCAGGTGGGCGGCGGCGTGGCGCTCTCTGTCCCTCAGCGTCGCGGCGGGCGTAGAGCCCTCACCATTTGACGTATCTGCTTTTCACCCATCCCTTGATGCCCTTGTGGGGGCCGGACGTGACCTTGAGGTAGTCCCACGACTGGTTGCCCCACCTGGCGCAGTAGAAGTGGATCTTCGTCCCCTTCGACAGCAAGCCCTTCGACGCGTAGCCGGTACCGGGGCCGCTCCGCAAGTTGATCGCGCTACCAGTGATGTGGCCGGGGAGGCCGTACCAGCCTGAGTTGCAGGCGGAGGAGCCGACGGCAGAGGCCGTCGGCGCCGTCGCGATCGTCGCGCCGAACGCTGCGGCCAGAACGGCGGCCGCCGTCACTGCCGCGCGGCTGCACCTCCGGGGCAGAATCGTCTGGATACGGTCGGGGCATAAGGCACAGAAGCCTCCTTCTGTAGGCCTCGGGGAGCCCCAGCGCATGGAACGGTCAGGTCCGCCCTTCAGGACGGCTGTCCTCAAGGGCGGGGCCTGACTATCCTGAGCATGGCGTGGTCACAACACGCCTGCTAGGGCACCCCAGTGGCGGGTCGGATTCCATTACTGGTGGTGCTTCGACTCGGCCAAGAGTCAGGTGGTGGCCGTTCCCTGCGCCAACAGGGGGCGGCCATCACGTCATTGTGCGGTTGTCAGTCAGCTATGGCGGCCGCAACGACGGGATCGAGGATCGTCTCCGCGCCAACAGAGAGTGATGCCTGCTGTCCCGAGTACTGCGCGCGGCCGCTACCCGCCAACGCCAGGACGTAAGCCGAGCCGTCGGCGGGGTAGCCACTCGTGATCCTTATGTAACAGCGCGCACGCTGTCAACGTTTGGAAACAGCCACCGCAATCGGGCCTACGTAGCCGCCTCCGGCTCACCCGGGGCTTCCGCACGCTTGCGCTCCTGGATGCGCGTGCGGGCGATCAGGGCGTCCATGGCCTCTACGAGATCCTCCAGGGAGGGGGGCGCCTCTCCGCTCTGGCGCATGGCCATCTGCGTGCCGCCGAGTGTGTAGATGCTTTCATGCAGCACGCCCGCGAGCAGACCGTCTTTGATCGCCTTCAGCCGATCGGCCAGAGCCAGGCCCTCCGGCTTCGACAGGAAGCCGTGGGGCACTCCGTAGCGCGTCTCCAAGGGGCTGCTGTAGTCGACGCGAGCACTGCGTCTCCCGGAGAGGAGATGGCTGATCAGGGTGTGGGACAGGTCGACTTCTTCGGCGATCTGACGGTAGGTCTCCTCCGTCGGCGCCGTCGCTTTGCGCCTGCGCCGGCGGAGGAGATCCAGCCGCTGGCCGACCAGTCTGCGGTAGTAGTCCTCACGCGCCTCGCTTCCGCTGGGCGGCTGTTCCGGCTCGGCGCCGTCGACCAGCAGCTCTTGCACCCGCTGCGGTTCGATGCCGGTGGCCTCGGAGATCTGCTCGATGTCGAGCACTTCGCTCGTGTCGTATCCGAGGCGAAACGCCGCCCGCCCGATGGCATCGACGAGAGAGGCGATGTCGGCCGCGCTCACCTCACGGGGGACGAAGGGCACGAAGATCTCCAAGGGGGCCAGGGCACATGTGCGATCGCAGCGTATCCGGGCTGAGATCCTGCGACCAGGGTAACCATTTGTTGACCGATAAACGGCGGGTTCGGTGATCGTGACAACCTGCGCCTGCCGCGTGAATTCCCACTCGACGGCTCCGGCGGAAGCCGCTTCCCTTGGCGTGGCCTGCACAGATCCGCTTGCTGCACCCCGTGAGACTCGTAACCATTTGTTGACAGAGAAACGGTGAGTGCTCCAGGATCGCGACGACCTGCGTCTGCCGACGTGAACCCTCACGTCGCGGGGCTTGTCCGGACCTTCTTCCCTCTCATCCCGGCGATACGGAAATCGGGTGCGATGACCTCCCATCCTCAACTGCCATCTGCCAGCAGCCCGCCCTTACGGCACACAGGCTGCCCTGTGCGCCATGGCGGCTCCGCCGTGCCACTGTCGAGCACCGAGATGGTCGCCGACCCGGCCGCCTTCTACGCGACGCTGCGCGAACACGGTGGCCCGGTGGTGCCCGTGCACCTCGATGGCAAGGTGCCGGCCTGGCTCGTAATCGGCTACGACGCGTGCAACACGGTCCTGCGTGACGGGCTTCTGTTCACTCGGGACCTGGGCCAGTGGCATGTCACCAAGCAGGGCCTGCTCCCGCAGGACTGGCCCATGGGGCCCCATGTACAGCCGATGCGCAACATGCTCTTCGCCTCCGGACATGAGCATCAGCGCCTGCGGGGCGCGTTCAAGACCAGCCTGCACAAGGTCGGGCAACGCCGGCTGCACGCGACGATCACTCGCGTCGCCGACCGCCTCATCGACGGCTTCGTAGAGGACGGCCAGGCCGACATCGTCGGCCAGTACGCCGTCCCGCTGCCGGTGGCGGTTCTGACCCAGCTCTTCGGATTCCCGCCGGAAGACGCCGAGCGGCTCCAACAGACGATCCTGACTCTGCTCGGAGGAGGAGAGGGAGCGCTCGACGCCAACGTCAGCCTCAACGCCATGATCGAGGACCACGTCCGTCGCCGCCGCCAAGAGCCACGCGCGGACATCGTCACATGGCTGCTGGAGGCGGACCTCAGCGACGAAGAGACCCGCGAGACGGTCTGGCTGGCCATCAACGCGGGCGTGGGCTCCACCACCGCCTGGGCCGCCAACACATGCGAGGTGCTGGCCAGGGCCGAGGACGCCCGGATCGACCTGCGCAGCATGCTGCGTGACATCCCCGGCGTGATGGCCGAAGTGCTGTGGAATCACGCCCCGGTGCAGCAGGTCATCGGCCGCGTTGCGACCACCGACCTTGACCTGCACGGCACCCGGATCCGCCGCGGCGACCTGCTCATCGTCAGCCCCGCCGGCGCCAACCTCGACCACGACCGTTTCGGCGGCCGCGCCCGCCGCGCGGACTACGTCGAGAGCAACGCCAGCCACCTCGCCTGGGGCAGCGGTGCCCACGAGTGCCCGGCCCCGGGCCTGGCCACCGCAATCGTCCGGAGCGGCGTCGAACGGCTGTGGACCCGCCTGGACGACATCCATCTGGCCTGCCCCGAGCAGCCCACGCAGTGGAACCCCTCCATCATCGTCCGCCTCCCCGCCCGGCTCGACATCGCCTTCGACCCGGTCCGTGCCCGAAAGCGTGCCGCGACCCTCGCCCCGATCGGAGACCGCTGATGAAACTCGCCGCCCTCCCCCAGACGCAGCTGTTCCCCCTCGACCCTCACGCCACCGATGTCCTGGAGGAAGGGCGCCGGCTGCGCGAGCGCGGCCCCCTCGTTCCCGTGGTCATCGACGGCGGTGTCAGGGCCTGGGCGACTGCGCACCGGGATGTCGCCGAAGCTGTCCTGGGTGGCCGTCACTTCCGCAAGAACCCCACTCATTGGGCTGACCTGCAAACAGGCAGGATTCCCCGCGACTGGGGACTGCTGGAGTTCATCGCCCTGCCAGGGATGCTCAATGAAGACGGCGGACGGCACCGCAAGCTCCGGGGCCTGGTCAGCCAGGCCTTCACACCCCGCCGGGTCCAGGGCCTGCGCCCCCGCATCACGGACATCGTCCAGCACCTGATCGCGGATCTGTCGACGACCGCTCCGGGCGAGTACATCGACCTGCGCTCCCGTTTCGCTTTCGAGCTGCCCATGCAGGTCATATGCCACCTCTTCGGGCTGGACCCGGCCACCAGCAGCACCCTTGCCCGGGACTACACGCGCATCCACGACAGCCGCAGCGCACCGGAGGACGTCGCTGCGGGCAAGGCCGGAGTCGCAGCCGTCATCAGCCAGCTCATCGCCGACAAGCGCCGGCGCCCCGGCGACGACCTGACCTCCGCTCTGATCGCCGCGACCGACGGCGAGGACGCCACACTCGACGATGAACTGCTGCTCTACACCCTGATGCTGTTCCTCTTCGCCGGGCACGAGACCACGACGAACCTCATCACCAACGCCATCAAGGCCCTCGCCGACCACCCCGACCAGCTGGAGCGCGTGCGCGAGGGCGCGATCCCCATCAACGACATCGTTGAGGAGACCCTGCGCTGGAACGGGCCGATCAACACCGTCATGTTCAGGTATGCCGCCGAGGACGTCACCGTGCCCGGCACGGACGTCACCGTGCGGGCGGGGGAGGCCGTCGTCGTCTGCCTGGCGGCCACCGGTCGTGATGCGCAGGCCTTCGGCCCGGACGCGGACACGTTCGACGCCACACGCCAGGCCCTCGCGCATCTGGCCTTCGGCCACGGGGCCCACTTCTGCATCGGTGCCCCGCTGGCCCGCATGATGGCCGCCACGGCGCTCGCCGCGCTGGTGGAGCACATCGACGTCGACCGAACCGGGGCCCCCGCCTCCCGGCCGATCAGCTCCTACTCCTCCAACTGCGACACAGCGCTGTGGGCGCGAGTACGGGCCCGGACGCAGGCCGCTGCTGCGGCCTAGCCGTGCTCACCGGGACGGCACCCGCAACGGGTACCGTCCCGGGGCAGGCTGGTAATCTCGCTGCGCACGTCACCAGGCACAGCCAGTCACGTCAGGGGAAACGGGGAGCGCAGGCCGCCGATGCACCAGAGCTACATCGAGGCGCCCGACCAAGCGCCGATAGCGACCACGCCAGCCCTTCACTCCGCGGGCACCGACACGTATGGGGAGGGCTGACCGGGACATGCGCACCACCGGTGCACTTCCCCCGTACCGCAGTGTCCTTGCGCGTCTGGCCGAGACCACCAGCCGTGCCGGCGCCGCCGTCCGCCAGCACCGCTCCTGGTCCCGCGAACGGCGCGCCGCACTGCACCTCTTCTACGACGAACTCGGCCTCAAGCCGGGCGCGAGCGTCCAGGACGTTCTACGGGCGATGGCCGATCTGCGCGGCCGCACGGTCGAGACGTTCCTGCTGTCGGGCCTGCCGCCTCGCGTGAGCGGCGTGACGGTGCAGGGCGAGGACACCGACTACATCGGCGTCAGCGACCGCCTCAGCCCCTGGCACCAGGCACTCGTCTCCCTGCACGAGGCACGCCACCTGCGGGTACCGCACGACGGAGCCGAGGACGGCCCAGGGGACTGCTCCATCGCCGTGCACAGCCAGTTCGACGGCGTGACCGTGGAGTCCCTCAGGGAGCAGATGTCCGCCCTGCCCGACCGGGTCCGCGAGGAGATCATCACCCGGCCCGCCAAGCTCCGCGCCGGATACGGAGACGACGAGGAACTGACCTGCGAGATCTTCGCGCGGGTCGTGCTGCCGCTGCTCGACTTGGACACGACCAGTCAGAGCACCGGCCGCCTGACGAGCGCGATCAGCAACCGCCGGTCCATCTGATGCCCACCGGAATCATCACGGTCATCAACCTGGTGATCGCTCTGTCCTCGATCGGACTGGGCATCGTCAAGGCGCTGGCAGTGCGTCACCAGCGGGAGTGGACACTGGCCCTGACCGCCTCGGTGCTCATCCACGCCGGGCTGGTCTTCCTGCTCGCCACACCGGCCATCTACCGGGCTGTCGGCACCGCACTGCGCTCCCCCAACATCTGCGCCCTGCTCGTCCCCTGCATCACCCTGGTCTGCGTAGCCCACGCCCACGCCATGAGCCAGCTGTGGCAGCCCGAGCGCCGAGACGCCCGGGCGCTGCGCCGCACCGCACTGCGCTGGCTGCCCGTCTACGAGGGCGCCTTGGTCACCATGGCGGTCCTGTACGCCCTCGCCGACCTGGGCCCGGCGGCGCCTCTGCGGTTCTCCGCCGCCTACGCCCACGTGCCCGAGGTCGTGGCTCTGCACGTCGTCTACTGGACCGCGCTGATCTCGACGATCGTGGTCACCGTGCGCGAGTGCCGGTCGCTGTCGATCCCCGGCCGCCCGGACCTGGTCGAGGACCTGAAGCAGTCGCTGCGCTTCTTCGCGCTCGCGCTCAGCCTCGACCTGGTCAACGTCGCCCTGAACGCAGCTGCCCTCATCGGGTCGGCCATCGGACCGCGCCCCCTGTACGGACTCGCCGAGAGCGCCTGGCTGGCCACGATCGCCAGCTGCATTGCCGCCAACATCGCCCTGGGCGCCCTCGTCCTGCGCTCCCACCGCGCCGAGCGGCGAGACCTGCACACCCTGTGGTCCCTGCACGACCTCGTGGTGGGAGACCTAAGGGCGGATCGGGGTGCTGCCGGCGAACAGCACGGCCCGCGGGTGGTCCTGGCGCCCGGGCAGTCGTGGTGGAGTCGCTTCGACACCAGCCTCGACCTCACCTCCATGATGGCGGAGATCCACGACGCCGCCGGACGGCTCAGCCCCTGGTGGAGCCCCCTCCCCTCCTTGGCCGCCGAGCGGCTGGCTGAGGAAGCAGCGAAGGACGGACCCGCCGGCGGCAGCAACAGCCTGGGCGACGACTGGGATCTGACCGCCGCTCAGGCCGCCGCGACGCTGCTCTTTGCAGCCCGGGGCCGCGACGGCGCCCAGCCACCCATCCCGACCCACCTGCGCGTCGTGAGACTGCCCGGCGCCGACACCGAGCCCCATGCCGAGCGGCAGCACCTCGTCCGCGTGGCCCGGCACCTGCTCCACCCGATCGTCACCGAGGCCGTCACCCTCGCTGAGGAGGCGCAGGCCACGGCAAGCCCGTCCTAACCCTTCAGCTTGGCGGCGGGTTCACGTCAGGTTGGCCACAGCGCGGTGTCCGGCGATCTTGCCGAGGGAAGGCTCGGAGGCGACTGTCCACCGACCAAGAAGGAGCAGCGCTCGATGGGGATGCCGGTAGGAAACGTATGGGTCGTGAGGATCGCGGCCGTCAGCGAATGGCTGCGCAAAATCACGGCAGGGCGACGCCGCCAGTAGCCGCCGCTGACCTGCCGAACCGCCGGTCAGAGACGCAGCGGAACGCCGCAGGCCTCGGCGGTCCCTGAGGGGACCGCCGAGGCCTGCGCGCGTCCCCCTCACTGCTACGGGTTCGAGGGCTGCCAGGCGGGGGGGCCTCTATGTCTTTCGTCAAGCCCGCGAGCCGGGTCAGCTCCGCCTTCGCGGCCGCCTCGACCTGGTCCTGCTGAGCAATATCCCGGAGGCGGGAAGGCGCCTCGGCCCGGCCAGCGGGGCGAAACTCATCCAGCG